>CAZUCG010000017.1:12714-13893 GCA_964619145.1 uncultured Lentisphaeraceae bacterium
GGTGATGTCCTTGTTTCATTGACAAACCGTAAAGTTTAGTAAATCATCCACGCTCCATACGCAGCCAAGCACCCCCGCTTCCATTGATGGCGTGGTCGGCTTTTTCCCATTCGCACTGGTAAGCGTGGAATGGATACGGCAAAAGTTGTAGAATGCCACGCAGATGGCAAATTTGGCTTTCAGGTACTCCAATGACTTTGCAAAGCAAAGGCTTTTCCGCGAAAGGTGGGCATCCCACATTCTCCAGTCAAGGTTGCTTCTTTCTATGTACGAAGTGTTTATGGTTGAACTCTGGCCGCCAGCAAGTCTGTCAACAATGTGTTCGCTACTGCCAAACACCGCGCAACGTTCAACCTTGATGACAACACCTTTTTGACGAGTTTTCTTGACGGTGCCATACAGCAGATCATCGGGTGGCTCAAGTACAGGATTTCTGGGGCGCCCAGGCATGCCCGTCGGCTCGGTCCGGCTCCATACACCGAAAGTGTTGAGCAAGGCCTGCTTATAACTGGACAGTTCATCCGTGGTAAAGACTGGCTTTTGGCCTTCCATGCATTGAGCCACCTTGCCAACAATCAAGTTGGCAAACTCAAGCGTTCTTGTTCCAATGACATAATCAAGAATGAGTTTTGACTTTGCCTCTATGGCTGTCCAAATCCAGTTCCGCCCTCCTTCCTCCGCTTCGCTATTGCCCTCTTCTCCATCTTTTTTTTTACGAACGCCCACAGCTCGTCCAGTTGTACCTCCCTAAGTCCCAGAGATTGAAGAAGTTCATCCATGACGGCCACGCAATGCTTTCCAGAATTAAGAATGATACGGTTGACCGTGTTCTTGTCCATCCCGAGAAGTCTGGCGGTCGATCTTACACCGCATCCTTCGGCCGCATGGTGGACAACCTGGCCAATGATCTCGGGGGAGGTGTTCATGCCGAACATGGCAGTTCCATGCGTGATGGCGAAGCGGTGTCCGCAGGTGCGGCAATACAGCATTACCCGGTTCCCTTTACCGTATGTACCGCGAGTCCCTAAGTTCCCAAGTCCTTTGATTCCAAAATCTTTGCAGGACTTGTTTACGCAACACTTTTCTGACAATTCCAGATTTGTAGCCATATGCTTGCCTTGCCTTGGGTTATTGCTTAACCAACCGAAACCAATGTGATATGGCATTAATATAGTACAC
>CAZUCG010000018.1:0-13889 GCA_964619145.1 uncultured Lentisphaeraceae bacterium
GCGATCCCTACGCCTTAACTACAGCGCAGCAGCCATTTGAAAAATCGTCGTCGGGCAATATATTAGTATTTTTTGCTAGCTTATCGCTGGCGGACGATTATAAGCACTAACAACAGGGCTGCTGCAATGAATAACCGAAATATACTTTTTATTACCAGCGACCAGCAACATTGGTTGACCTTGGGTTTGAACAACCCCGAAGTGCGGACCCCGAACTTAGACCGTTTGGCTCGTCGTGGAGTTTATTTTGACAACGCCTATACTGTCAACCCGACCTGCACGCCAACACGTTGCAGTTGGCTGACTGGTATGTACCCCAGTCAGCACGGTGCCTATAGCTTGGGGACAAAGCTGCTGGAGTCAGTTCCCACGGTTAACGACGAGTTCCGGCAGTATAACTTCAAAACGGCACTAGTTGGCAAAGCGCATTTCCAGCCTTTGCTAGGCACTCCGGAATTCCCCACCTTGGAGGGTTATCCAGTCCTACACGACTTGGATTTCTGGCGTAATTACCGCGGTCCATTCTACGGCTTCGATATCGCGGAAATGGCCCGCAACCACGCCGACGAATCGCACGCTGGGCAGCATTACGCCTTATGGATGGAGTCGAAGGGCTGCAAAGACTGGCGGAAATATTTTGTCTCGAACGTTGAATCGCAACGTGTCCCGGGCGATAAGTTGGTTGATTCACCGCGCGTACGCCCGCCCGTCGGCACTGCCTGGGATATCCCCGAAGAATTGCATTATGATACCTGGATTGCCGAACGCACCAATGCCTTGCTACAGGAATTCAAACAGAACGGCGAGAATTTCTTCCTCTGGGCGAGCTTCCTGGACCCGCATTCGCCATATCTGGTGCCCGAGCCATACGCTAGTATGTACGACCCGGCTAAGGTCACCGTCCCCGAGATAGTCCCTGGGGAGTTGGCCGACAAACCACCGCATTTTGGCCTGACTCAGCAGCTGAATCCAGATTTTTCGGCCTATTTGACGGACGAGGGCAGTAACTCGTTGCACGGCGCCAGCAGCCACTTGCGCAGTCAGGAGGAAAAAGCCCGCGGCATTGCGATTATGTATGGTATGATCACTATGCTTGATACTTACGTCGGGAAAATCCTGGACAAACTTGACGAACTTGGTTTGACCGACAGCACTCTGGTGGTATTCACCTCAGACCACGGCACTTTCTTCGGTCAGCACGGACTCATTGCCAAAGCTATTCATCATTATGAAGACTTACTGCGGGTGCCACTGATCGCCTCACTGCCAGGTTTGTTGCCCGAGAATACGGTCAATTCCGACCTGCAGAATACCGTCGATTTGGCACCGACCTTCCTGGGCTTTGCTGGCATCCCAGTGCCGCGCAGGATGACTGGCTTGAATCAGTATGCCCAATGGACAGGGCAGGGCGGCGAGCCGCGGAAAAACGTGATTATTGAGAATCGCCATAATCCGACTACTATGAACCTGAAAACGCTGGTTAATGGCCGCTACAAGATCACGGTGTATTGCAATGCCACGTATGGCGAGCTGATTGATTTGCAAGAGGACCCCGGCGAACTGGTCAATCTCTGGGATCACCCAGAATGCCAGCAGCTGAAATGTGAGCTGTTGCTGGAATTTATGCAGGCGGATATGCTGATCGAGCCGATGCCGATGCCGCGCGTCGCTGGAGCATAAGACGGCAAGATAATCCGCTCTATAGACCTCGTCCAAAAGATAAACATTGACACGCTAGCAACTCTGGAGGACTAGTTCCAGCTTAAGGCTGATTAGTGCGAACAATATTTTGAACTGCTCATCCATTTTACCTTGCAAGGGAGTTGGGCGGTCTTTATTGCCTTTTACTCGAGGTCATCATCACTGGGGTCCAAACCCGTTTTGCGATTTACTCTCGCACCGAGAGGTCTTGGAATAGGGCCATTCAGGATGGGGTCATTGGTCTCACGCAGCCAAGTGTCGAGTCTGGCGGAGAGCGCAGCTATGGGCTCGTGATAATCAGCTGAAGCCGCGAGGTTATTAGTTTCCCAAGGATCATAATACAGGTCATAGAATTCAAGCATTGCTTTTTTTCTGCCTTGGAGGCTATGCTGTAGCAGGAAGCTTTTCGAGAAACCGGCATCTATATTCGGCAGCACCACTTGGTCATAATCATCGTAATGGCGTATCAGCTTATAGCGCTCAGTTCTAATGCTGCGCATTGGTTCATAGGCGGCGTGGTAGTTGACTTCAGAAAATACCTCTTCTCTGATTTTATCGGTTTCTCCTGTGAGCAGTGGCAACAGCGAATGACCTTCCAACCAGGCTGGTTTGGCGAGGTCGGCGATATCGCACAGGGTGGGAAACACATCCAGATGTGAGACGAGAGAATCGACCACTTGGCCAGCGAATCGTTTTTTGGGTAGTTGGAAAATCAGTGATACGCCGGTTCCTGCATCAGACAAGGTGCATTTACTGCCAGGGAAGGCCGCACCGTGGTCGGTGGTAAAAAAGACCACGCTGTCATCGTCGAGACCGGCGTCTTGCACCGCCTGCAGGACCTCACCGACACAATAGTCGACAGCTTTGGCCAGCATAATAAAACCCGCCATATCATAGCGGGTGTCAGGATTGTCAGGCAATTTTGCGACCGGAAGCACGTAGTTGGGGTTTACTCCCTGCAAGGCCAATGGAAAGGTCCGGTGGGTGGAATACATACCGAAGGAAAGGAAAAATGGCTTCTGGTGCTCAGCCTTGATAAAATTGACCGCTTCAGCGCAGTTAGACTTGTCAAACTCGATTTTTCTGCAACCATCATCTGGATGCTCAGCCACGGTTGCCGGAATCGGAATATGGTCATATTGTAAGAGCTTGATTTTGTCGCGTGCTACTTCGTGTTGCACACCGCAGAGTGCTGTTTCGTAGCCCTGCGTTTTTAAATATCTGGCCAGATGCTTGGAGTAGTCGTTCATCTCGAAGCCACGGTGGGCTAAACCCAACATCCCGCAAGAATGCGGGTTGCTGCCGCTAAGCATAGCCGCCCGGCTGGGAGAGCAGGTCGGATTACAACAGAAACAGTTTCTGAACAAGACACCGTTTTCCGCCATCGTCTGAAGATTTGCCGTCGGTACCGGATAGCCGTAGGGTTGGATATAGCGGCCAGTGTCGTGGGTGTGCAGGTAGATAATATTCATCTTCGACAAAGCTCCGTTGGTTACGATGTGGATAGAGTAAATTAACTGCTCCAAGGCTTTGCGCCGCAAATACACTTTAGGCGCTCCGTGAAACCGCCATTCTGCGGGAAATTCTGAGCCGCCGCTCGCCTAGTGGTCGAAGCAAGTAACAGCTTAAATTCAGCAGCAAAAGCGCACTATTGGCAACCAAGCAGGAGTAAGACAGGACGGCAAGGAATAATTCAGCCCCAGAGATTGCTCTAGACAATCTGCGCTGACCTGGGTTTAGAGAACTGCCCTTCAGCTTGTGACGGTTTCCTTTACTCTTCCAATGCAGTCACTCGGAAATTTCTGATTTGCACCCGCACGTCTGCGCCGATGGCCCGGAAACCGATTTTCCCCGCGCTGGGGACCTCTTCGGGAATTTCCTGCGGGTCGAGGAATCCTCCGGCTGGCTGTCCATTGACACTGAGTTGCAGCAGCGGGCCTTTTTTGACGATGGCGATGCGGTACCAGGTATTGATTTCACGGCAGGCGTCGTCTTGCTGTCCCATTAGGAAGATACCGGGATTCCGACGCCAATTGCTGACCAGCGTATGCTCGCCTTTGTCGTTATAGCGGCTAACGCTGAGGTGGTAGCTGCGCATAGCCTCATTGTGGATGTAATCGGCAAAAATACCTGTGCGAGCCGGCAATTCGCTAATCATATCTTCGCCATTGCGGCCGCGGGCAGCGATGAAGGTGATAATCAGCCCGCGGCGACTCAAGGCCTTTACTTCATATTCGATTTTGATATTATCGGGGAAGTCAGTGCGACAGAAGGCCATACAGCCTTCGCGACCTTGTTTGGAGCCGAGGCAATTTAGCTGGAGCATTCCAGGCTCCGGGCTGGATAAATCCCCAATGCCCTCGTGATGCCAGTTAGTCAATTGACTGAAGTCATCTTGGTAGAGGAGCTTCCCAGTCGCGGCAGGGAGGGGCGCCATAACTGGCTTACCCCACAGTTTGCTTTGGCCAGGATTGGCGGTAGTAAAAGTGGCTTCGTGGTGGTTACGAAATTCCAGCAATTCGGCGACAGTTTTCAGTGGCATATTCTCTGCTCCTCTGAGGCTGCCGGCCAGAGCAGCAGCCAGTACGATAGTTTCCCACATAATTTAACCTCGGCGATGGGAGGCGGTTTTGCCAATCGTGACAATGCTCATACCATAGCATAAGTTTTTGCTTATTGCCAGTGCATTTTGTAATTATTGCAATAGTGTCAATAATGCGATTATTCGCGCGGTCTGGACCCATTGCCGCTGAGGCCGAGCTCAGGATGGAGTGCGAAATAATATCATCGCGGAAGTAATTTGCCATCCAAAACAGGCCGGTCGAATTCCAGCAGTAGGCCGCATCTCGAGCAGAAATGCAGGGATTCTGGTCAGTGGTGAGAATTTTTTAAGCGAGGGTCCATTATGGTCGCTGGCTATGCGCGCCGAGATGCTCGGGGATCAAGCCGGGTTGCGGATCGAAGAAATCGAGATATGGCGCGAATTCTCCCGCTGCAATCGGGAGGGTGAATTCCTGTTGGCAGCGCTTGTCCTCCCAGGGGTTGATAAAACGCCCGTTGGCGAATTGGAAATCATCGATTTCCTGTCCGTGTATTTCCCAGCCGCGTTTTTGCCGCAGTCTCGCCAGTCCGCGCAGGTCCTCTGCTGTGGGCTGGTGGTTACTGGTTCGTTCGAAGCCGCAGAAGCGAATTTGATTTTCGGGTGAGAAGTACCAGATATTATGATCGAACAACAGTTCGGCGAGTGCCTCTTCATTGAGTTCGCCCATAGTAGTGCCGAAGCGGGCCTTCGAGCCGATTTGCCCCAGGAAGAGGTTATGCTGAATACGGACTCGGCTTTTTGGCTCAAAGCTGTTCAGCATAAAATTCCTGATCAAAGTATTGTAGAAGGTGTTTTGTTCCACCACCAGGTTGCCAATCTTGTCGCCGACCAGTCCATTCACGCCAGCAAAAAAGACATTGTTGCGGACCTGGATATCCTGGCACCATTTCATCGTGATAAAGAACTGGTACGCGCCTTGCCCGAGGAATACACAGTTCTTAATTTCAATTTGCCGAGAGCGCAGAATCTGGATTTGCCCGTATTCCATCCCCTGGCGATTGCTGAATAACTTATTGGCGTAATGGCGGAAAATAATGCCGTCGATAACGATATGGTCGGTCAAATCCAGGTAAACGCCGGCCGGAAGGAGATGCCCGGCGCCATCAAGAATTACCTGGCCTGGTTTTTCTGCTTTCAGGGTGATTGGTGCGCCGGGCAGTCCTGAAACAGCTGGTCGGAAAGTCTCCCGATATACGCCGGGTGCCAATAGCAGCGTGTCGCCTGGGCGGGCCAAGGCCGAATAACGGCTTAATTCCCCTGGCTTGAGGTAATAGGTGTTGACTGTCGTCGCCGGCATTTTCTCCGGGGTGGTAAAGTCGGCGGTCGCTGAGAGCAGGCCGCTCTTCCAGGGCGCTACTGACGCCGGCGAGAGCGTGCCGTGCACATTGAGCAGCATTGGCTGGGCCGGGATTCGGACCCGGTAATAGTAGCGCCGGCCGGGTTTTAAGTCCCGAATGGAAACGCTATGAAAAAGTTCGCCTAGTGACGGAATTTGCTGAGTACATTCTGGCGTGCTGCCATATTCGAGCAGACTGAGCACTGGTCGTGGCGTCCACCAGCTGTCGCGTTCCCGCCAAGCATCACTGCCGAGGTTAGGGGTGGTCCAGGAAAAAGCCGCCATTTCAGGGTAGCAAGTCGATAAAACCGGACCTTCGAGTTCTGGCAGAGGCGCTTCGAGTGGAGCCGGCGTCAGTCCGGCAGACACGGCCTGGCCTGGAATCATACTCCCAGATTCGCTGCTGTTGCCGCCACAGCGCGCGCCTGCATACTCGCTCAGCGGCAAAACGCAAAACAGCAAGCGGCAAGATTGGTTGTCTTGCCAGTGTAGCTGTTTGAAATCGCAGTGTTTAAGGCTGACTGCCTCAGATGCCGTAATCTCCGCTGTCTGCACCTGCAACTGCTGGCAGTCGAGTTCTTTTATCTCCGTAGCCTGCAGCTGGGTGATAGCCAGGCCGGCCAAATTGACTTGATCTGCTGAAACCGTCAACGCTGGGATAACTACCTTACCAAGTCCTCGTAAGGTGACTGGCTTACTGATAGTCGCGGCCGTATATGTCCCAGCCTGTAGATAAATAGTGCCCTGCGCTGGCGCTAATTCCAAGGCGCGAGTTAAGCCTGACAAGGGTTCGTCAGCGCGCCCGCCGCGATTGGCGGCAGCGGCGTCGGGAGCGGCATATAGCACAGGCGCTGGGTCGGGGTAGGCGCCCGCGCCTAGGCCAGGCGAGCCCTGCTGCAAGCGGAAGTCGAGGTACTCCGGGGCGGCCCACAGTGGTGTGTCCGCTTCGCCAGCCGTAAACAGCAGATTGCTGGGATTGTCATCACGCAGATAAGATGGTTTTTGCAGAGTGTTGTGGATATTGTTGATGGGCAGATTCAGATCACTGAAATTGAAATAATGGCAACCGAGCACGATGTTTCGCTCGGCCAGTCGTTCTCCTTTGGAGGCCTTGTAATACAGCCCTATCATTTCATTGACGATGATATTGCCTCGGGCGATGCAGTCTTCGGCACCGGAATAGAAGCGCAGTCCGTGCGTCCGACCATCAATGATGATGTTATCTATCGCTTGACTCTTTTTGCAATATGAGCCGAAAAATAACTGCGCCATCTCGCTATAGCCGTAAGAGTTATTTTGCCGGAAGAAGCATTTGCGCACTATGCTGTCATAACAGTTGTTGGTGATATTCACGCCCCCGCTGTTGAAATAAAAACGGCAATTCTCAATCAGCAGATGTTTTGTTTCCAAGGCCCGGATAGCGCTGCCTAGCGCCGAAAGTTTGGCTTCCTGATGGGCCGCGCCGGTAAAAGTCAAATCGCGTAAAATAAGATTCTCTGCCGTTAGCAGGGTCATCAGGTGCCCGGAATGGGTGCCGACTCGCAGCCCGGGGGTAGGGCGCAAGCCATCGGCAGTATGGATATACAGATGCTTTGCTTCTGGGTCATAATAGTAAGTGCCACGCAGACGCGACAGCCCCAGTAGCCCCGGGGCTGGCTGTAGCTGCAGGTCGTTGGTGATGTCAGTGACTGCAATAACCGCTTCTTCGCACGGCGTGGCGAAGACGAAGCGCTCGGCAGGAACCGCTGCCCAACGCGGGGCAAAAGTTTGACTCCAGGCGCTGAAAACACTCAGTTCCGGGTCTTCGCCATAAATGGTGATGGGTTGCTCAAGCGTGCCTTTGACCTTGATCGGCGCAGTCAGAGCCTGATGCACGCCGATCTTTACTTTTAAGGAATCGCCAGGAAGTAAGGCCGCAATGCGCTCGGAGGCATTTTCGCCTGGGGATAACTCATACTCTTTGCCTGCCAGTGGCAGAACGGCAAGCCACAGGCAGGCCCTAAATAATATTTTTTGTAGATTACTCATTAGGTGTTATTCTCTGTCCCAGTCGATTGGAGCCCAGAATTTTGTCCAGCGGGCTCGGCCCAAGACTTCCTGGAAGGGTATTTCCTGGCTGCGCATATTTTGTACGTGTCCATCCAGGAAGCTGACATTGGTGGTGTTCTCGTGTGGAAAGCCAGGAGGGTAAGTAGCGTCATACTGCTTATAAAAGAAAAATGGATTCATTGCAGCGGTCTCGCCGAAATAACTGCAGAATGACGGGTAGCGGGCTGAGCTGATTTTGAACGGGTATGTACCGACTTTGTAACTAATGCCGTAGAAATACTCGATTCCACTGCCGCTGTATCTCACAGAAGGACATAAAATCGGCGTGGTGAAGATAGTCCCGGCGCTGTTTTGCACAACGGCTCCGAGGCGGCCGTTAAAGATGTTTATACCCAGGTAGGGGCTTAAAGAGCTGGTTGAGGAGGCGGTGTACCACATCGATACGGCGCCGGTAGCTATACCGTAGGGTACAGAAAAATCATCATTGTCGCCTTGGTAGAGGACGGCGGCTTTGCCGAGTTGACCCATCAGGTTCAGGCAAGAGACTTTGCGGGCCGCCGAACGCGCTTTCGACAATGCTGGCAGCAGCATCGATGCTAAAACGGCGATGATGGCGATGACCACCAGCAGTTCAATCAAAGTGAAACGCCGGTGTGGAAAAGCGTAGTTAGGCTTCAGCATAAAGGACCTCCTCTTGTTTAGTCACTAGATGATGCGGGCTATATGGTATCTTATGACATTGGGCTTGATAATCGGGGTCGGCTATCCATTGCAGCAAGTTCTTATAGGCGACAGTGGCGACGGTCTGACGTGGCTTGATATAACCAAGATATTGCCGCAGACGACTTAATTCACTGGCGCCGACGTGCAATGGTTCCAAGTCGATGCAACGGAGTGGCTTGCTGGGAAAGAGCCGCTCGCCGTGCCGCCGCCGCAAATTTTCCAGCTCCAGAACGGAATGGCCGACTGCGGCCACTATTGCAGTGCAAGTGCTCGTCCTGGTCGGATAATCGCGCAACAATTCCGACATCTGATAGCTTGATTGATTTTCCAGATTAAAAATCCACGTCGCTTCTGGTGTCAGGGAAAAATCGGCGTAAGCGCGCAGGAATCCAGCTGTCCGCCGTCGGAATCCGCAATTTACTCCCGCTTGTTGCAAGGCCCCGCCAATGAAAGCGATCCGGCGATGCCCGGCCAGCAATAATTCCCGGGTGGAGTCATAGGCGGCTTGCTCATCGTCCGCCATAACGGTATTGATACCTGGGTATGGGTGGTGGTTCTCCAAGTTTAAGTGGGGGAAATGCCGGTCTGCCGTCTGGCGGAGTGAAAGCGCCTCGCCGTGCGGTGGAATGAAAAATAGGCCATCGAATTCCTGCCATAAATTCGGCTTCTGCTCAAAATGGCGGTCAGATAGCAATTGCAGTTTCACGCCTTCCTGCAATAAGTGTCGTAACAATAGTTGTAACTCTGTGTCAAGTCCAGATGGAGTTAGCAAGACGGATGCTGAAAGCTGTTCGTCATTTTGCAGGATGCTGAAGACCACGCCTAGGCGTAACGGTAGCTGGATCCTCGCAGCGGCATCTAGGCAGATACAAGTGCCGACGCGCTTGCAGCGGGTAATCAGACCCTCGTGCTCTAGCTCAGAATAGACTCGGCGCAGAGTCTTACGCGAGATGCCTAGTTCATTGGCAAAAATTATTTCCGCCGGCAAAAAATCCCCCGGCGCACGAAGCCCAAATTTTATCTCGCGTTTTAAGCGCAAGGCGATTTTTTGATAGATCAGCATACAATAAGTCTCCTCGAGGATACTTAAAATAATGCCTTGTTATCTGAATGCAAATTTCCGCTGCTGATTTGGCTTGCTTTTATCAGCATTTTATCAGCATCCGTGTTGTCAGAATATTTACTATACCCTTAGAAAAAGTCACCAGATATTTTATATACCTGCTGCCTACTCAGGCGGGTTGCCGTTCACCAACACTCACTGAACAAAAAAAAGCCAATCGGTGGTTTGCCGATTGGCCGGGATAATTATGGTTATGGGAATCAGTTCTGGGCGAGTAATGCAGCTCGGACTGCCGGGATGCTTTTCCCGGGCAGGAGCTGCTCACCGTCGCTGAAGCCGTCGGCGGGGCGTTGCGCCAGAGTGCTGACGAGGCGTTTTTCCCATAGCGAGATACGCTCGTGGTAGCTCGGATTGGCGATGAGGTTGATTTTTTCCTGCGGGTCGTCGGTGAGATTGAAGAACCAGCGCTGGTCGCTAAGCGTATGCCAGATGAATTTTTCGCGTCCGTCGGTGACGCACTGCCAGCCGGGGGAGTGCTCGCTATGGATGAACTCTCGGCCTGGTCGATCTGGGTCGCGCAACAATTCGCAGAGGCTGTCCGCATTCATAGTCGCAGGCTTGGGTACTGCTGCGAGTTCCAGGAAGGTTGGCGCGAGGTCCTGCAGCACCACTGGCCGTTCGCAGATCCTGTCTTGGGCCCAGGTGTTGCCAGTTGGGGGACGCACAATCAGCGGGATGTGCATCGAGCCTTGGAACGCGTTTGCTTTGCGGAACAGATAGTGGTCGCCCAGGAGCTCGCCGTGGTCGGCGGCGAACACCAGCCAAGTGTTGGCGAACATTTGCCGGCCGCGCAGGAAGCGGAGCATTCGACCGATCTGGTAATCGAGGTGCGATATTTGGGCAAAATACGCTCGCCGCGCGCGGTCCAGCTGGGCCGCTGGGATTTTGCCCATCGCCGGGTAGGTGCTTTTTACCGGCTGGGCATTTTCTGCCGCCCAGTCGCCGATTGGCACCTCTGGCAGTTCTTTGTGCAGATAGCGCTCGAAGTAGCTGAGCACCGGGTCGAGCGGTGGATGCGGCCGATGGAAGCTGAGCTGCAAAAAAAATGGCCTGGTCGGGTCGCGGCGCTCCAGCAACTCGATGCCCCGAGTGACGTTCCAGGTATTCGGATGCAGTTCCTCGGAGTGGGTCCAAGGATGGACCACAGCCATTGAATTACTGTCGAGGTCAACTGTAGTATCTCGGATCAAACCGTTGCTCTTTTCCCGTAGCCAGAGATGATAGTCGCTGGGGTGGTCCCAGTCTTGGTAGGGCATTTCATACAGCTCGAGTTGTTCGAAGCCGAGGTGTGCGCGGGGTGGGTGGAAGTGGGTCTTGCCGACGCACATCGTCTGATAGCCGTGGTCCCGCAACAGTTGTGGGAACAGCACCGGGTAGTTCCAGGGCACGCCATCGCGGTAGCCCATCCGGCCGGCATCGCTAGGAGCCATCCCAGTCATCAGCGATGCTCTGGCGGCGATGCAGCTTGGACAAGGGGTGAAGGCGTTGCTGAAGCAAACGCCCTCGTGCGCCATCTGGTCGAGGAATGGCGTCTCCACTGTCGGATGGCCGAGGAAGCTCAGGCAATCGCCACGCCATTGGTCGGGGAAGATAAAAATCACATTCGCTGGCGCCACCACGCCTGGGCAGGAAGTTGTCATACTTTGCTCCTGTTTACTTGTGGGCAACTACCATAAACAATATTTTGCCAGTGCCCATTAACTTGTAAATTCGCGCGGATCAGATTGCTGATAAATGTAATGCCAATTTACGGCTTTTCACTTCCTCAGACAAGGATTTTTTTGGCTAAGACGCTTGGCACGAGTCTTCAACTGGACGGAGGTCCCCCTGTTTAACATTTTGTCTGGGTTATGATTCTGGCTTTGCAGCGGAGTAGTCGCAAATGATGTTGGGTTATTGGTGTCGCAGCAATGCTCTGTGCAGAATGATTTCACCGGCATTGTTCGCTGCTGTGATTCGCCAGCAGCAGACGCCTCAAGGTTTAGCCAAAAATAATCTCGCAGGGTGTATTGCTCTATTCGCTGGTTGTTATTCAGCAACTCAATTTTGACCGGGTTATCCTCAACAGCATACAACGTGTGAAAAAGATATCTGCCTCCGTCGCCATACCGTGGGAACACGAAAGATACTAGAAACCTCAGCAGTATTTGCCGCAATCTGGCTCTGTGGCGACTCGACTGACCGAGAAATGACTAGATGGTTTAATGGATATTTTGCCTAGCTGCCTGGATGTTCAACCAGAGAGGGATAAACTGCTGTTGCGACAAGCAAAAATAGCCGCAGAACCAATCAATTCAGTATTTTTACCCGCATTCCTAAATCACAATGGATGACATTTTTTTCTTGTATTTTGTTTCAAGAAGCTTGATTCTTGAGAATTTTATTATATATTAAAGGAATTACCTAATAGGAGATAGAGATGAACAATTCAGCCCAAAATGCTGTGCAATGGAATTTTTTAACCAACCACGCTCACGTTCTTCTTTGCATCGCCAAGAATCCTGATTTTCGTCTACGTGATATTGCGGGTGCGGTTGGTATTACGGAACGGGCCGTGCACCGGATTGTGAGTGATTTAGCGGAGGCTGGTTTTATTGATGTCACTCGGGACGGGCGTTCGAATGTTTATGTGATGCATACGGAAAAGAATCTGCGCCATCCAATTGAGGCCCATCGTCAGGTGGCTGATCTTATTCAACTGATTAAAAATGGATAGTGAAATGCAGCCCAAGCATCACTTATAATGAGGAAAGTAACCCAGAGTGAATAATCGATGGCTTATTCTTGCCGCAGGTTGTCTTATTCAGACCATCTTGGGCGGTCTCTATGCCTGGAGTACGTTCGTTCCGTATCTGATGAAAGATTTCGGCTTGACCTCTGGTCAATGCGGATTTATCTTCGGCCTGACGATTCTGACGTTTACCGCAACAATGATTTTTGCCGGACGGGTGTTGAGTCAAAAAGGTCCGCGTTTCACTGTGATTATTGCGGCGAGTCTGTTTGCCAGCGGCTTTCTGTTTGCTTCCGTGTCCGGGGGGGCTTTTGTGATATTGCTCCTGAGCTTGGGATGTGTCACAGGTTGTGGAATCGGTTTTGGCTATGTCTGCCCGCTCTGCGTAGGAATGAAATGGTTTCCTGATAAAAAAGGGCTAGTAACGGGAGTCTCTGTTGCCGGTTTCGGAGCTGGTGCCGTTTTGCTCTCCTCCATTGCCGAACATTACTTGCAGGCGGGCAGTGATGTTCTTGTCATCTTTCGCTGGTTCGGTGTCTGTGCTGGTCTGACTCTTTTTACGGCTGCACTGCTTTTACGCGATCCGCCAGGAACGATTTACAATACCCCAAAGCCCGGCGATATGTCGGTTGTCTTCACTTGGCCGTTTTATTTGAGTTCAATCGGCATATTTTCTGGTACCTTTGCAGGATTACTGATTATTGGGAATTTGACTCCTATTATTCTTAAGGCAGGTTTGACCGAACTACAGGCCGCATTTGCGGTATCTATGTTCGCGGTTGGAAACGGGGCCGGACGTATTATCTGGGGGAAGCTTTTTGATCAATTGAATTACAGATGTATCCCGTTGTCTCTAGGCAGCTTTGCCTTGTTGGCAGGCCTGCTGTTGCTACCGATTCCCGACTGGATGCTTATGCTTTCTGTTGTCCTAGTTGGTTTTTGCTTTGCTGCTAACTTCGTGATCTATGCTTCTGCTATTTCCCGATTCTTTGGCACGAATGCATTCCCCCGACTCTACCCGATCTGCTTTATGGCCTATGGCATCGCAGGGGCGATTGGACCGGGGCTTGGCGGAGTGCTGGCAGATAAAACTGGAACCTATCATAGCGCGATCTATATCTGCATCGCGTTGGTCTTTTTCGCAGGTGCCTTGTCTTGGTTGAAATTAGGCGTCTTTCGATTTCAAGATAAAACAGAGAAAGGAGTTGCTTAATGAAACGAAAAGCGTTGGTCGCCATTGTAATGGGTAGTGCTTCAGACCAAGATGTTATGGCTGAGGCCGGCAAAGCCCTGTCAGAGCTTGGAATAGCATTTGAGGCTCACGTGATGTCAGCCCATCGCACGCCGGATAGAGTGCAAGAATTTGCGCTCGGCGCATATAAAAAAGGAATCCGGGTGTTGATCGCTGGCGCGGGAAAATCGGCCCATCTGGCCGGTGTGGTCGCATCGTTGACCTGCCTTCCGGTCATCGGAGTGCCTATGCAGACTGCGGACCTCGGAGGCTTGGATTCATTGCTCTCGACAGTGCAAATGCCGCCGGGAATCCCCGTCGGGACGACAGCCATCGGCAAAGCCGGCGCACGCAATGCCGGCCTTTTTGCCGCAGCCATTCTTGCCGCCCAGG
>CAZUCG010000019.1:0-13840 GCA_964619145.1 uncultured Lentisphaeraceae bacterium
GTTGCCCTGCGCTGAGTTCGGGCATCTGTTTTTGCACAAGGCTCGGGAAGAAGCTTATCCCCAAGCCGCGCGTTGGTTGGCTGAGAGCTGCCTGGGCTTCTTACACCCGTTCGCAAAGCTGAAATTCAGCAACAAACCGACTGTCAAAGGCAGTAAAAAGGACGACCACAACCAATTGACTTTTATCTTCAGCGACCAGCCACGAGGAATCTTTACCGGCGGGCTGCCTAGTAATTATTATGGCCAGAATCTCGATTTGCCGACTTTTCAGCGTCTCAAAATTGAGGTCGACGACGACAAATAGCGGCCCTTCAGCGCGCATCTTTTATCTAGTAACCATCTAAAATCGCAGCATCTCGCATCACTATGAATACTGTTTTAAGACAACTCGCCGAATTATCCCGCCAATATGGCTCAGACCCCGACTGGGTATTTCTCGGCGGCGGTAACACATCGGTCAAAATTGACAACTTCCTGTATATCAAGCCGAGCGGTGTCGCGCTAGGTACGATTCAGCCAGAGCAATTCTTGGCCTTGGACCGCGCGGCGCTACGGGATATCTTGTCCTCGGATGCTGATACGAGTTTGGCTCAACGCGAAGCGGCAGTCAAAGACACGCTATTGGCGGCAGTCCGTCCCTTTAATGCCGGTCGGCCATCGGTGGAGGCGCTGGCCCATCATCTGCTTGATTATCAATTCGTGGTGCATCTCCATCCGACTTCAGTCAACGGTATGACCTGTGCCCAAGACGGCAAACAGGCCTGCAGTAAGCTTTTTCCTGCTGCCTTGTGGCTCGATTATTGCGACCCTGGCTATACTTTAGCCAAGGTCTTGGGGCAGGCATTAGCCGAAGTCCAAGCTAGAACTGGCCAGCAACCGCAAGTCATTTTCCTGCAAAACCACGGCGTTTTCGTTGGCGCAGATACAGTGGCGGAAATACAGCAAATCTACGCTGCTATCGACCAGACCCTGGCGGCGGCTTATCAGGCTGCCGGGGTGAATGCCGAACTGGCCTTTGCCCCGGCCGAGGACGCTGTGGTCACCGAGTACGCGCCCGCCTTGCGGACACTGTTAGGCGCTGCAGACGGCAGTCGCGTTGTAGTGCATTGCCTAGGCAAGCATCCGGCTTTTGCTGGGCCCTTGACGCCCGACCATATCGTGAATGCGAAATCTTTTGCCTATACTGGTCCTGCCACTCCTGCAGCCATCGCTGCTTTCCAGCAGGAAAATGGCTATTTGCCTAAGGTCGTTTGTCTTCCCGATCAGACGCTGTTCGCGGCTGGCCAGACCCTGGCCGAAGCACTGGGAGTGAAAACCACTATCGAGAATGCCCTGAAAATCGAAAAACTCAGCCTGGCTTTTGCCGGTGCGCGTTATCTGGAGCCGGCCCAGTACGGCTTTATTGAAGGTTGGGAAGCTGAGTCATATCGCCGTGCAGTCACCGCCGTCGCCAATCCAGGGCGCCTGCAACAGCGGGTCTGCCTAGTCACTGGCGGCGCGCAGGGCTTTGGCCTCGGTATCGCAGAATATTTGGCCGCTAATGACGCTATCGTGGTGATTGCTGACTTGAATGCACAAGGCGCTGCTGCGACTGCACAGGAACTCTGTAAAAAGCACGGGCCCGGGCGAGCGTTCGCAGTCGCGGTCAATATCGCGGACGAGGCTTCAATCGAGGCGATGTTCGCCAGCATCACTAGGGTCTGCGGCGGATTGGACCTGCTGGTCGCCAATGCCGGTGTTTTGAAAGCTGGCTCCGTTCTGGCGATGGAGAAGAAGGACTGGGACTTCGTGACTAATGTAAACTATACGGGTTACTTCTTGTGTGTGAAACACGCAGCCAAAATTATGGCTCGGCAGATTGTCCAAGGCTGCGGCAAGTGGTCCGATATCGTCCAAGTTAATTCCAAGAGTGGCTTGGAGGGCAGCAACAAGAATGGCGCTTACGCCGGCTCGAAATTCGGCAGCATTGGCTTGACCCAGAGTTTTGCTAAGGAATTAGTGGAGCAATGCATTAAGGTCAACAGCGTCTGCCCTGGCAATTATTACGACGGGCCGCTGTGGAGCCATCCTGAAAAAGGTCTTTTTGTGCAGTACCTAGCCACCAACAAAGTCCCTGGTGCCAAGACCGTGGCTGAAGTCCGCCGTTTTTACGAAGCCAAAGTCCCACTGCGCCGCGGCTGCCTGCCGGCTGATGTCGCCAAGGCTATTATCTACTGCGTCGAGCAGGACTATGAGACCGGTCAGGCCATACCGGTGACCGGCGGACAAGTGATGTTGCATTGACGGAATTAATTTCCCACACAGTTTGATAAATTTTCTTCGAAGGATTGCTGCAGATGTCAGAAAAGCCCTTACGTATCCTCTGTTTTGGCGCGCATCCAGATGATGCCGAATTTCGTTTTGCCGGTTTTGCTCTGCGCTATCGCGCCTTAGGGCATCAGGTGAAATTTGTCTCACTGACTAACGGCGACCACGGCCATCAGAGTCAGGGCGGTGTGACCATAGTCCGGCGGCGCTATGCCGAAGCTATGGAGGCCGCCAAAATTGCCGACGTAGAGTACGATGTGTTGGATATCAGCGACACGGAATTAACCGCCAGCGTCGAGAATCGTAAGACTGTCATCCGCATCATTCGTCAATATGCGCCCGACCTAGTGCTCTGCCATCGTGCTTGCGATTATCACGCCGATCACCGCGCCGTCGGGCAGCTGGTGCAGGATGCCTCGTACCTGTTGACTGTGCCGCACGTCTGCCCGTTGACCCCGCATCTCAGCGACCCGCCGGTAATCGCCTACCTTTTTGACCGTTTTACCAGGCCGGAGCCATTCCAGGCTGACATCGCGCTCGATACCGATGAGCTCTTTGAACGCAAAGCCCGTATGGCTGCCTGCCACGAATCGCAAGTTTACGAATGGCTGCCGTATAACAGTAATCACTTGGAGGATGTGCCCAAAGACCCGAAAGAGCGCTTCCGCTGGTTCAGCGCTAAACACGAAAAACGCTTTATGACCGATGCCGACTTGCTGCGCCCTACCCTGAAGCGCATCTACGGCGAGGAGCGCGGCGGGAACATCCGGACTGCGGAAGCGCTGATGTTTTCCGAATACGGCCCGTCGCTGACCCCCGAAATCCGCCAACGGCTGTTCCCATTCATACCTTGATTGGACGACAAGCTGATTATGGCCGCAATGAGTATTTTCCACTCTTAACTACTAACGACTAAGGACTAACGACGAATTGAAATGGCAAAACAAGACAACTCCACAATGACCTCTGCCGAGACGGAAAAGAAGATCCAGCGGATATCCGCATTACGGGCGAGGGTCCAGTACTGGTCTAAGGAATTTCACCGCACTCGGGCTGAAGAGTGGGCCAATGCTATGAGCCATTTAGTGGGCACTATCTTTGCTGTAGTGGCTTTGGTCCTGATGTGTGTCTATGCCTCTTTGCGAGGCACTGCCATTCACGTAGTTAGCTGTGCCATCTATGGCTCGACGATGATTATTCTCTACAACAGCTCGACCCTGTATCACCTGGTCTCCAAGCATCGCTTTAAAAGCATCTTCCAAAGTCTGGACCACATCGGCATCTATTTGTTGATCGCTGGGACGTATACGCCTTTTGCTCTAGCAGCCCTGCGTGGACCACAAGGCTGGACGGTCTTCGGCATCGTCTGGGGACTGGCAGCGGTGGGAATTTTCTGCGAAGTCGTCTTCACCACCAGGCTGAGATTCCTTTCGTTACCCATTTATCTGTTGATGGGCTGGGTAGTGGTCGCTTTTATCAAGCCGCTAATGGCCAGTATGCCATTGCCCGGAATGGCGCTGCTGGTAGCCGGTGGCATTGTCTACAGCTTAGGAGTGATTTTCTTTGTTATGGATAAAGTGCCCTATATGCACACTGTTTGGCATTTCTTTGTCCTGGGTGGTAGCGTCTGTCACTGGATCGCTATCCATTTCTATGTCATCCCGAGATAATTGCCGCGATGTTGACTCTGAAACAACGAAAGCAGTTGGAGCAGCTTAATTCCCGGCACGGACGGAAAAAATCGCCATATTTTCTGGCCGAGGGCTTGCGCTGCTGCAGAGAGGCCATCAGTCGGCAGCCGGGCTGGCTCGAGCAAGTGTTTTGTGAACAGGCTTTTTGCGAGAGCCAGGACGGGCAGGATTTTCTGGCCTTAATGCATCAGCAGGGCTTGCCTTGGCAGGAACTCACGGCGGCAGAATTTGCTGCTCTTGCTCTGACTGAGCATCCACAAGGTGTGCTCTGCTGGTTGCGCAAACCTGTCCCGGTGCTGCCGGTCTTGCCCCAGCCATTTTGTTTGTTGTTGGACCAAATACGTGAACCAGGGAATCTCGGCACCATCTTGCGGACTGCCTGGGCGGTAGGCTTGCCAGCGGTCTGGCTGGTCAGCGGTAGCGCGGACCCGTACTCGGCGAAGGTAGTGCGGGCTGGAATGGGCGCACAATTCGCCTTGCAGTTGCCGATTTTTCCCAGTTTGGCCAAGGCGGTGGCGGCCTATCGTCAGCTGGGCGGCGGGGACATCTGGTGCACTCTGCCCGATGCTAGCTGTTCGCTGTTCGACGAAGAATTCAAGCTGACCAACAGCGCCTTAGTGATCGGTAACGAGGGCGATGGCATCAGCCAACCTGGATTGGGTCGCCCAGTTAGTATACCTATGCCTGGCAAAGCGGAATCACTGAACGCCGCTCAGGCGGCTACAGTTTTCTTGTTCGAGGCCGTCCGACGGCAAATTCTCTAATCAACTACCTGTTACACTGTTGATAAATAGCTCTATGCGTAAATATATCCCCACAGTTTTCCCGGTGTTGTTGCTGTTGGCGCTGAGCCTCCTGGCAGAAGCCCCGGCCCGTCCTGAGCGCTGGGCCAAGCCTATCGCCTTGGCTGGCGTGCCGAATCTCCACCAAGTCTCGGACGGCATCTACCGCTCGGCCCAACCAGCGGCAGAGGGCTTCCACAATCTCGCTAGCATCGGCGTGCAGCGAGTATTGTCATTGCGGCAAGGCAAGGGTGACGAACGTTTGCTTGGAGATCTCCCTTTAACCTTGTTGCAGGTAGAGATGACGGCTTGGTTTATCCGCGATCAGGATGTCATTGCCGCTTTGCGATTGCTGCAGGATGCACAGCAGGCGCCGATATTGGTGCATTGCCGTCACGGCGCCGACCGGACCGGAGTGGTTTGCGCGGCGTATCGCATCGTCTGCCAAAATTGGACCACCGAGGAGGCGATTGCTGAGATGGTGGAAGGCGACTTCGGACACCATAAGATTTTTAATAATATCCGGAATTACCTAAAAAGACTCCGAGTTGAGGAAATTCGCCAGGAATTGGCGGAATACAATCCACCTGATTGATTTGCTTAGGCACGAATTGCCTGGAAGGAACAACCGAGTTATGCAGACGATGCGCGAATTATATCAGCATTTTTATTCTAGGCAGGATAGTACGACGGTCCTGCAGAATATCAGCGACTTGACGGCTTTGGAATTAGGCCAGACGTTTAGTGATTATGCCGCCGCTGCCCAGCACACCCTGGCGTTGTTGCAGGCCGCCGCTATCCCGCAGGCGGAGATGCTTACCTTCCCTGCCGATGGCATAACGACCTACCAAGACAAAACGATGCCCCTGGCCTGGGACGCTACTGTCGGACGCTTGACTCTGCTCAAGGCCGGGGGGCCAAATTATGACCGGCTGAATTTCAACGCCACGAATAGCAGCCAGGATTTTGTCGCAGCAGATTTTCAGGAGCATCCGTTCCATCTGATTAAAGGCTCAGTGGCCACAGCGCCAGGCGGACAGATCGCCAGAATTATTACCGAGGGGCAATTTTTGGCCGGCGAAGATTCTCGCGGCTGCCTGGTTATGCTGCAACCGCTGACGCCGCCACGAGCAGCAGTCCTTAAACCAGTCCTTGACCGAGGCGGACTGGGCATCATTAGCGATTATTTGCAAGGTCGTTATAGCACCCCCGATGCTGTGCAGTGGGTCAATGCTTGTACCGAAGGCGCACACTGGCACGTGCAAAGCGATGACCGGCCGTTTATTGGCTTCAGCGTCTCGCCGCGGATCGGCGATTTTATTCGCGACCGTGCTACTGCCGGGCAACTCAAGGCGCGGGTGGAGTGCGATGGCCGGCGCTATAAAGGCACTCTCCCGGCAGTGACCGCGCTGCTGCCCGGACGACGCACAGAAGAAGTCTGGCTGCTGGCGCATCTATATGAACCGCTGGCAGATGACGATTCGTTCGGCATCGCCGCGGCTATCGAGACCGCCCGCTGCATTATGGCAAGAGGGACAACGGAATTCTCCCTACGGCTGGTTTTCGCGCTGGAATACTACGGCTACGCCGCTTATGCCGCCTCACGAGGCGGGAATTTAAGTCAGACGGTCGTGGGTGCGTTGAATCTTGATGCCAGCCTGGCATCGCCAGAGCAAGTATTGAAGATCTACTTAGCGGGCACTAGCACGCCGTTCTATGGCAATGCTTTGGCGGAATTGCTGCCCAGCGCATTGGCGCAACAAGCTAATGCCCCACAATTCGCCTTTAACCGTTTCCCGGGCACCTACCACGACGACCAGTTTATGAGCGATGCCAGCGTCGGCGTCCCAACTATCTGGCCGTTGCCGATTAACAACGAATTCTGGCATAATTCAATCCAGACTGCCGATTGGCTCTCGCCGGAAGGCATCCGCCGAGGCATCGCGATTTGTGCCACCTTAGCCGAGATGCTGGCTAATCCACGGCCGCAATGGCTGGCTGCGGCTCTCAAACAGGCAGAGCTCAACCTCGATGACGATTTGCGGCTGCTACAGGAGAAACCTTTTGGTGCACCTGCGGAACGATTGCGCTATTGCTGGCAGCGAGAAGCCGAAAGACTGCAGAATTTTGCCCGTTTTATGCCAGCCGACGCAGTGCAGGCGGCCGTATCGGCTTTGGCCGATAAGTACCACTCTCTCTCAGTTGGACTCTCTGAGAGCATCCCGCATACGTCTTGGCGTGCTTATGCAGCCAAGATTGTCCCGCAACGGCAAACGATCGGCTTGCCTTATGATTTAGCCAAAGTGCCGGTGGCGCAGCGGCGAGCGTTGCCAGATGGTGTGATTTACGGTCCGTTTGCTGATGTCCTGAGTAATTTAGATGGTAAGAAAGACTTGGCCCAAGTAATTCGCGAAGCGGAGTACGAGCACCGCACAGCATTATCTGAGCAGCAAATCAAAAAATACATCGATGCTGTCTGTTATTTGGCGGATTGGGGCTATTTGTCATTGCTACAGGAAGTCAAGATCGGCGTCGAGGAGATTGTCACCGCCTTACGCCAATTAGGCGTAAAGGACGGCGACCTGCTGTTAGTGCATTCATCTTTGTCCGGCTGCGGCCATATCACTGGTGGAGCCGAGAGCATTATCACCGCCTTGCGACAAGCAGTGGGACCGACCGGGACATTGCTTTTCCCGACCTTTACCCGACCCTATATCTACTTGGGCGAGACCTTGAATAAGTCGTATAACTATCGGCCGTTTGACCCCGCCGATAGTGAACAAGTTTGGGTCGGTAGCGTACCCCGGACTTTTTTGGAAAAATATCCCGACCAGCCGCGTAGCGCGCACATCACTCACTCTTGGGCTGGCATTGGTCCGCTGGCGCAAGAGTGCCTCCGCCGGCATCGCGCTTGTGACCCGCCGGCGGGCGAAAGCAGTCCGCTGGCTCAAGCTTGTCACCAGCACGGGAAAGTGCTGTATTTTGGCTGCTCAGTGGCCTCAACTACTTTCTTGCATTATCTGGAAACACATTGCCAAGTGCCGTTCCTGGGACCCGCGGTCTGCCGACGAAAAAATTCCTCTGGCAGTCTAGATGCGGTGTTGATTGAGCAACACCTGCCTGGGCATCGCGATTTCTATTGCGGCCAGCAGGCCGAGAAATGCAAGTTTTTCAGTCGCGCCTTCGCTCGTGGGCTCAAGTTGGCTCAAGCAGACTTGGGCTTGGGAAAACTCAAGTTGCTGTCACTGCCGCAGCTCTTCGCTATCGGTTGCCAATTGCAGCAGGAGGACCCGCGGGTATTGCTCTGCGATGACCCAGAATGCACTTTTTGCAGTCGCTTCTAGACCGCTCGCTGGCTCAAGAACCCGAGCCGAGAAGACGCCAAAATATCCGCGCGATGGCAGGTTGGTTTTTTAGCTGACTGAGACCCGAAGGGAAAATATATTGGGAAGAGATATGCCTGGGCATTTAAGACAAATTCAAAATTATTACAGCGACCGAGTACATCCCCGCTTGAAGGGCTTTCAGATTCTCAGTTGGAGTAGCTGGGAGGCCCAACACGGCCGTTTTCAAGTCTTGCTGGAAGTCTTAAAAGAGCGCCTGTCGATGGATTCGTGCCCTTCGTTGTTAGATGTCGGTTGCGGACTGGCAGAATTGTCGCATTACCTGCCGGCACAAGGCTTCCCAGTCGATTATCTGGGAGTCGATGTCACGGAAAAAATTCTCTCGGAGGCGCGCCGGCGCTCTCCTGCTACCCGCCTGGAGTGCCAAGATATATTCCAGGCCCAATCGCCATATCCTGTTGCAGCATTCGAGGTAGTCTATTGCTCCGGTATCTTCAATCTCGAACTCGGCAATAACGACGAATTCGCCAGGCGGGGCCTAGTCCGACTGGCAGAGCTCTCCAGCCGAGTAACAGTCGCTAATTTCTTGCATCAGAGAACCAGACGGAAATTTCGCGAATGCCATTATTTCGACCCCGATTGGCTGTTGTCCGGGCTGTGCCAGGCAGGCATCACTGCAACTCTGCGTGAAGATTATATGGAGAATGATTTCAGCATCATCTGCGAGAAAATATGCCCCGCAGAAGCAGCGCCAGATCAAGACCGAGGGCCATAAATGAGCGGAGAAACACATAACCACAGGAATTTTTCGCAAAAACAGTAAAAAGGATATTTTTGGCTTGCAAAAATAAGTTGAGGTTGTACAGTATTAAACTGTCACTGGTAGTGATTTGTTGTTGAGCTGGGGTTGTAGCGCAATTGGTTAGAGCATCGCCCTGTCACGGCGAAGGTCGCGGGTTCGAATCCCGTCAACCCCGCCAGTTCAATAAGGTTTTGAGCGCTGGGGTTGTAGCGCAATTGGTTAGAGCATCGCCCTGTCACGGCGAAGGTCGCGGGTTCGAATCCCGTCAACCCCGCCAAAAATGCCGCCGCGGAAAAGCGGTGATTTTTTTTGCCGGTTTGACAATGTCGGACCGACAAATATATTACCCCCGTTTCTCTATTCCGGCTCTGGTCTGCCGGATGATTTTTTGCTCTGTCACAAAGATAACTTGAGGAAGAAAATGGCTGCGATTATTGACAAAGAGAAGTGCATCGGTTGTGGTGCTTGCGTGAGTGCCTGCCCAGTGGAAGCCATCAGCTTGGTCGATGATAAAGCGGTGGTTGACGAGGAAGAGTGCATCAGCTGCGGTGCCTGCGTGGACGAATGCCCGGTGGAAGCTATTGAGGTAGAATAACTTCTGCGAATATCCCCTTGCAGTAAAGCATTATGAGACAGGCATCAGCCCAAAACCTGGGCAGGTGCCTTTTTTTTCGCCCCTCAAGGGAGGGATTGCTATGAGATCCGCGCGCATCGCCTTGGGGCTGGGCGGAAACCTCGGTCAGCCGGAAGTGACTTTCCGGCGGGCGATTCTGCTCTTGCAGGCAGCTGGCGTTGGTGACTTGCAGCTAGCTAGCTGTCATCGCAGTGCACCGGTAGATTGCCTGCCCGGCACACCAGAATTCAGCAACAGCGCGGCGATCGGTCGCTGGTCGGGAAGTCCAGAGGAGCTGCTGGCAGTGACCCAGGATATCGAGCAGCAACTGGGCCGACCGCGCCACCACGATAGCCGAGCCAGCCGCACCATCGATATCGATATCTTGCTTTTTGCCGATCTCTGCCACCAGAGATCGCATTTGTGCCTCCCCCACCCGCGCCTCCGCCAACGCCTCTTTGCCTTGCAGCCGCTGGCTGAATTGGCCCCGGATTGGCCCGTCCCCCCCGATGGCAAAACCGTGGCGATAATCTTGGCGGAATTGCTGGAGCAAAAAAACTGATCCAAGCCGAAGACAGATCAGTTCAGATCAGATCAGCTTGCGACAACTGGAATTCCTCGAGAAAGATAGTACATTAAGGGGTTCAGCTTTTTTGATTCCCGCGGAAATTTCACCGCTGGATTTTTACGATTAAATTAAGTCTCAAGAATTTCTTTATGCGAAAAGCCATTACTGCCGCAGAATTGCGTCGTTTATTCCTTGATTTTTTCAAGAGTCACGGTCACGTTGAGATTAAGAGCGCTCCTCTGGTTCCCGAGAACGATCCGACCTGCCTGTTCACGACCGCGGGGATGCATCCGCTGGTGCCCTACTTGCTGGGCGAGAGACATCCGGCTGGCAAGCGCCTGGTCAATGTGCAGAAATGCCTGCGCACCGGCGATATCGAGGCCGTCGGAGACCCCTTCCATTTGACCTTCTTCGAAATGCTGGGAAATTGGTCGCTGGGCGATTACTTCAAGGAGGAGGCTATCGCTATGAGCTTCGAATTCCTGACTCGCTGCCTGGGATTTTCGCCGGTGGAGATTAAGATCACCTGCTTTGCCGGCGACGAAAACGCCCCCAAGGATCAGGAGGCGGCGGAAATCTGGCTGCGCCAAGGTATCCCAGCCCAGAATATCTATTTTTTAGGCAAAGACGACAACTGGTGGGGGCCGGCTGGCCAGACCGGTCCCTGCGGCCCGGATACGGAGATGTTCGTGCCCCTCGATATTCCCGATTGCGGGCCCGATTGCGGGCCGGCCTGCGGCTGCGGCAAGTGGGTCGAAGTCTGGAACGACGTCTTTATGCAGTACAACAAGACCGCCGACGGCAAGTACGTGCCGCTGGAGCACCCGAACGTCGATACCGGAATGGGAGTCGAGAGGGTGACCGCCTTTATGCAGGGAGTTAAAAGCGCCTATCAGACCGAGCTCTTCCAGGGAATCTTCGAGAAAATTCAATCTCTCTCCGGTCGTTCCGATGCTGCTCACGACAATCGCAGCGCGCGGATTGTCGCCGAGCATCTGCGGGCCGCGACTTTTCTGATTGGCGATGGCGTGAAACCCAGCAATGTCGATCAGGGCTATGTGCTTCGCCGATTAATCCGCCGGGCCATCCGGGAGGCGCGCAAGCTGGGAATCGGCGGCCCCTTCTGCGTCGATATCGCAGCGGTGGTGGTGGCAGAATATTCCCCCGCCTATCCCGAACTCTCCCAACATTCCACCAATATCCAGGAAGAATTGCGGCGGGAAGAAGAGCAATTCACCAAGACCTTGGAAAACGGAACCCGCGAATTCAATAAATTGATTGACAAAATACCCGCCTTCGTGAACCGGAAGGTTATCAGCGGCAAAAATGCCTTCAATCTCTATGAGACTTATGGCTTCCCCCTGGAGTTGACCGTCGAAATGGCGGGCGAACGCGGATTCGAAGTCGATGAGCCGGGATTCCATCAGGCCTACGAAAGACATCAGGAGCGATCAAGGGCCGGAGCGGAACAAAAATTCAAAGGCGGTCTAGCGGATCAATCGGATGCCACCGCGGCTCTGCATACCGCGACCCATCTGCTGTACCAGGCTTTGCGCCTGGTGCTGGGAGAACACGTGAAACAGAGCGGTTCGAATATCACCGCTGAACGTCTGCGCTTCGATTTCAGCCACCCGGAAAAGATGACTCCGGAACAACTGGCCGAAGTGGAGAGGATTGTCAATCAGCAAATCGAACGAGATATCACGATTGCCTGCGAGGAAATGCCCCTGGCGGAAGCTAGAAAACGCGGCGCCGTCGGCCTGTTCGAAGATAAATACGGCGCGCTGGTGAAACTCTACAGCGTGGGAGATTTCTCCTGCGAAATCTGCGGCGGACCACACGCTCAACATACCGGCGCGCTGGGACACTTCAAAATTTTGAAAGAGGAGAGTTCCAGCCGCGGCGTTCGTCGCATCAAGGCCGTCTTGCAGTGACTCAGGGATATGCTTGAGCTGCGGCGGTGCGGCAGGCGCGCTATTCCAGCGTGCGACAGTCGGACGGCTCAAGGCCACCCGACCGAACCAACGGCAATTTTCAGGAATTGTGATGTCGGATCAGGCTGCAATCTGGATTATCACCGGCGAGGCCTCTGGCGATGATTATGGTGCTCGACTGGCGGAGAAGCTGCGGGAGCTGGCTCCCGACTTGCGCTTATGCGGAATGGGGGGCGGACAGCTGCGCCAAGCCGGAGTGGAAATTGTGGTCGATTCATCCGAGTTGGGCGTGGTGGGAATCGTGGAAGCGCTGCGCCATCTGCCCCAATTCTATCGGCTGTTCCGCTCCTTGATCGCGCGTATCCGCAACGAACACCCAGCCGCGGTAGTGCTTATCGACTACCCGGGATTTAATCTCCGCTTGGCAAAAAAACTGCGGGGCTCAGGGGTACCGGTATTCTATTACATCAGCCCGCAGATTTGGGCTTGGAAGAAAGGCCGCATCAAGACCATCGTCCGCTGTGTGACTAGATTGTTCTGTATCTTCCCTTTCGAACCGGCAATCTATGCCGGCACTAGCCTGCCGGTGGAATTTGTCGGACATCCGCTGCTCCAGGCCCTCGCACCCTATCGCAAGCGCGCAATACAACGTGACCCAAATCTGGTGCTGCTGCTGCCCGGCAGCCGGAGCGGAGAGCTGCAGCATATCCTGCCAACCCTCTTGCAAACCGCAGCTGAATTGTGGCAGAACCACCCGGAATTGCACTTCGTCTTGCCATTGCCAAGAGAAAAAATTTTAGCTACGGCGCAAGACATTATCGCTCGGCAAAAGCTGGCTTTGCCCTTTCCGCCGCTGGAAATCTGTCTCGGGCAGACTCGGGAGAAAATGCTGCAAGCCGGGGCGGGCATTGCCGCCAGCGGCACGGTCACCGTCGAGGCGGCGATTTTAGACTTGCCTCTGGTGGTGACTTACCGCCTGAATTGGCTAAGCTGGCAGCTGGGCAAGCGGCTGGTGAAACTGCCCTGGATCAGCATCGCCAACCTAGTCTGCAATCGCTGCGTCTATGAGGAATACCTGCAAGACCAAGCCACCCCGGAAAATCTCTCCGCCGCGCTGCTGAAAATCCTGCCTGGCGGTGAGCGCCGCCAAGAAGTCCTGGCTGGCTTAAAGCGCACGCGCGAGCTCCTGGGCGGCGATGGCGATGTCGCCGCTCGGGTAGCCAAAAGAATCCTCCGGGATACATTTGAGAACCCACCCCCAAATACTGAAATATGAACGCTTTAGGAGTCACAGTTTTAGCCAGTGGCAGCGAAGGCAACGCCATCCTGGTACATAATCAGCAGGAAGGTCTGTTGATTGACAGCGGCCTGAGCCTGAGGGAGCTGCGGCGGCGGCTGAAGATCAGCGGCCTGTCCGAAAAGATGATCAAGGGCATCTTGGTCACCCACGAACACAGCGACCATATTCGCGGCTTGCGAGTCTGCGCTGAGCATTTCCAAGTGCCGATTTATGCCAGCCGCCTCTGTGCCGAGAAATTGCGGTCGATAGACCCGCGCCTTGGCTCCGTGGTGTTATTCGCTCCCGGGGGTGAATTCCAGCTGGGCGAATTTAAGGTCACGCCCTTTCCTCTGAATCACGATGCGGTCGATCCAGTAGGGTATGTCATCACCCGCTTCTCCCGTAAAATTGGTCTGGCTACGGATTTAGGTCAAGCCAGCCAGATGACGGAGTTTCAACTGCGCGGTTGCGACACCCTGTTGCTGGAGAGCAACCACGATTTGAATTTGCTGGCGGCCTC
>CAZUCG010000020.1:0-13751 GCA_964619145.1 uncultured Lentisphaeraceae bacterium
GCAATGGCTCGCCCATCCCCATCAGCACGACATTGCTGATTTTCTCTTTCTGGTATCGGCAGGCCAGCAATACTTGGTCAATTATTTCGCTGCAGGTCAAGTTGCGAACTAGTCCCTGCTGGCCACTAGCACAAAACGCGCAGCGGACGGCACAGCCGACTTGGGTACTGATACAGACAGTCGAGCGTCCTGGCACCCGGATCAGCACTGTCTCGATAGTCTGGCCATCACTCAATCCACAGAGCCATTTGACGGTGTCGTCCTCGGCCTGATGCGTTTCCCGCACCTCCAAAGCGGAGGCCTTGAAATGCTCTGCCAGCAATTCTTGCAGTGCCTTGGGCAGATTGCTCATAGCCGTAAAATCAGCCGACCATTTTTGGTAAAGCCAAGCCTGGATTTGCTGCCAGCGGAAGGCCGGGAAGCCGTGCTGAGCCAAGAACGCTGATAATTCTGTTTTGTCGAGGTCTTTGATGTTAGGCCGGGTGGTCATAGTTGTGGCTTTTAAGGTTTGTCTGAGGCTGAAGCAGCCGAGGGTTAGTTTTTAGGGATGCCGCGATAAAGGCGCAGCCGGCGGTTGCTGCTGTGCCCATCGACATTAGCAAGATTGCTACTCTCCGGCCGAATGCGGCTAATGACAAAGCGGTAGCTATTTCCGCGACTGGGCCAGCTGAATTGCCAGGGTCGGCGTTCGCCCATATTGACAGTCAGGCTCAGAGGCTCCCAGGACCAGGCTGGGACAGCCGGATAACGATGGGTGAGCAAATAAACTACTGGACGCGGGCTCTTCTCTGCAGTGCCCGCGATCTCAGCAGTAGCCGCGCTTATTGCGCTGCCGGCCGGGAGGTCCAAGGCGGGGTTGTCAATACGGGTGATTTTTTTGCCAAGGTAGAAGCACTCGCTCAAGTACGAGTACGGGCTGGCCAGATACAAATTATTGGCTTCCGGACAATCCTGCAAGCTCAAACTGGGGATTGGCTCGCGGCCAAATACCGGATCCGGCAACGGTGCAAGGGCCTCCGCGGGGGCCTTCCCCGCCAGAGTCAAACCGGCGAGCTTCTTGTCTTCTATAGTCCAGAACAGCAACGGGAACCAGATTGCCAGGACAAGAACCCGATGAGCAGACGCACCCCAGAGCAGGCCATTTTGGACTGGCAGCTCGCCCTTTTGGCAGGCTTTCAAACGGATAAACAGCAGATATGCCAGCAAGGCCAGCAGCAGGACCAGAGACAACGCGACAAAATCTTCCCAGTTGGCAGACAGCAACGATGGAACAATCTCGATTTTTTTCAACAGCACCAGTAGCCATAATAGCACCCCTCCACAGGCTCCAAGCATTGCACTGCCAATCAGGATACGGTTAACGATGCTAAAGAAGGGCCGAAAGCGAGTCGCGACTATAGCGAAATGGATTCCTATCAATACTGCCATCGGTCCCAGGGCTGGGAACAACAACAGTGGCGATGCGGCAGGCCAAAGCCAGAGCAACAAAAGCGGGCTGATAATCAGTGCCCGGAAGAATCCACTCAGCGAGCCTACCGGCTCGAATTGTCGCAAGGCCAGGCAGAATGGCGCCCAGGCGAACAGGCTCCAGGGCAACAGATATAACAGCACCTTCGCCGGGAAACTCAACAAATGCTTAAAGAAACCCTCGTTGGGCAAGAGCGTCTCGGTCAGAGAGATGGCGTTCCAGGTCAGGAATGGCTGGTCGCTAATACCCTTGACCCAGAGCAACACGACTGCCCAAAAGCAGCCCAACACGATCAGATGAGTGGAAGATTGCAGTTGCCGCAGTATTTTCGGTGGATTCCGAGCAAAGAACAGGGGCAAATAAAAGAAGAAGACGGCTTTGATGCCTACTGCTAGGACACCTAAAAAAACGAGCGCCAGGGCGAATCCCCAAGCCTGTTGCCAGCGTTGTTCTTGCGGGCCATATTGATACCAGACGAACCAGGCGGCGGTCAGCAGGAATGCAAACAAGGTCTCGCTCTGCCCGCGGCATCCGACTCGCAGGCTTGCACAGCAAGTCAGTACAACAGCAGCGGCTACGAAGCCCGCCAGGTCGCCTTTATATTTTCTGGCTAGCAATCCGCTGAGCAAGGCCAGTCCCCAGATAGACAACACCGCCGGGAAGCGGACACTAAAGGGTGTAGGCGGATTTCCGAACGAGCAGATAGCGACTAGCCAAGGGTAGAGGGGAAAAGCTTGGGTCGGCTGGCCTTGCAACTGGAGCTGCAAATAATCGCCTGTCTGCTGCATAGTCCTGACGATATCAGCCATTGCTGCCTCGTCGCTGGCGCGCAATTCACGCAAGTGCAGTGCTGGCAAATAGAGCAGCAATGCCAGCAGGCAAAGCAAGATGACACTAGATTTACGCGGTGATTTTGGCATAATAGCTCAAGTAAAGACGAAAGCTCGCGCTTCTTATTTACTAACTCAAGCCGCAGCGGCTATGCCGCACGGCGCTGTTCGGGGTTCGCTGACAACCGTGGCGGCTTGGGTTTTTTGTTCGTATTTCTGCCTGTAGATAGGCGCGCCAGCATTCAGCACTTTTCTTCTGGGAAGGGCAGGAACAACAACAGCGGCCCCGGTCCGGAAAATTGCAAGGTAAAACTGCGGTCGGTAGCTTCGTTGAGGGTCGCCTGCCACCAGCGGGTCAAGCGCGAATTATTCAATGGGTAGCGCAAGCCAGAAGAGGTAATGGCGGTTTCCGGGTGGAGGCTGAAAATTGAGACCTGCTGTCCTGGTTGGCTAGGCAGGCGCAGCGGCCCCTGAATTGCTTGGAAGACACCGTAATCGGTAATAATCTTCAGTTCTGGTGCTTGCAGGCAGAAATCAGCCAGTAGCGAGATATTTCCTAAGGTATGGTCTTCTCGTTTCCCGGTCGCGCCGAGAATCAGCAACTTTTTCCAGCCCCGGGCTAAACAATAGCAGAGAGCTTTGGCCAAGTCGTTGCTTTCTTGTTCACTAATACGCAGAATGCGCTCCGGGAATTGCGCCTGCAAAGAAGCAGGCAGGCTATCGATATCGCCGATAATGACCGCTGGTTGCAAGCCGATTTCTAACAATGCCGTCGCCGCGCCATCACAACAGATGACTCGTTGCGCGTTCTGCAGATATTGCAAGATGCATTCGCGCTTTGGGAACTCGCCATTAGCCAAGATGACGGTGAATTTTTCGTTCAGCTGGTCAGACTTAGTCATCCGGTCTTACTCTCAGCTTGGGAATTAACTGCGTGGCAGGCCACCAAGTGGCCATCTGAGTTGCACAATTGCGGTGTCACTTCAGCGCAGATTGCAGTAGCAAGCGGGCAGCGGTTCCGGAATGCGCAACCTGTGCTTTCCGGCGGCAAGGCCGAGACTTCCGCGGCGAGATGCGGTTTCCGGCTTTGTCGGTCACTACCGGGCACTAGGATAGCAGCCAACAGTGTTTTGGTATAGGGGTGTTGCGGGTCAGCCATAATTTGCTGGCTGCTGCCGCATTCCAGTAATTTACCCAAGTACATTACTGCGATGCGTTGCGAAATCAAGCGCACCACACTTAAGTCGTGGGAGATGAACAAATACGACAAATTATGCTTTTCTCGCAATTCCAGCAAGAGGTTAATAACCTGTGCTTGGACTGAGACATCGAGGGCACTGACCGGCTCATCACAGACTATGAATTTCGGTTGTAAAGACAAAGCCCGGGCGATGCTGATGCGTTGGCGTTGCCCGCCAGAAAATTCGTGTGGGAAGCGGAACATCCCTTCTGGTTCCAGGCCGACCTCGAGCATCAGCCGCGCGGCAGCCTGCTCACGGCTTTCCTGACCTAGGAGGTTATGCTCTGCCAAACCTTCAGTAATTAAATCCATAACACTGAGCCGTGGGTTTAGTGATGCGAATGGGTCCTGGAAAATCATCTGCATACTACGCCGGACGGCGCGCAGTTTTTTTCCTCGCAGGTCAGTCAGGTTCTGATTCTCAAAAAATACTGTTCCGGCAGTAATTTTTTCCAATCCAAGGACTGCTCTTCCGAGGGTAGTTTTCCCGCAGCCGGATTCGCCGACCAAGCCTAGTGTCTCGCCTTCTGCCAAGCACAAACTGACGTCGTCCACTGCACGGACATATCCGACCACGGAATTCAAGATTCCTCGTCTGATCGGGAACCATACTTTTATGTCTTCCACTCTAAGCATAAGTAAGTGCCTGACAAAACACAAAAGCCCCCGGGTCTAGACCCCCGGGGGCAGCGAAAGACAACAAGCGCTGCAATGCTGGCGCAGCCACCCACCGCGGGCTGTCAGTTGCTTGAGACCTGGACTATCTGTCGTACTGCGGTCCGCTCCCACCCGACAGCATTATTCTCGTTGTGAGAGTTGCTTTATCGGCACGGCACAGCAGTGTCGGCTGGGGCTTACACGCCTGAGAAAGCGCTAAAGCCGCCATCGATGGGGATGACTGTACCCGTCACAAAGCCGGCCGCCTGGTCGCTGACCAGCCAAAGCAGAGCACCGAGCAGGTCTTCTGGAGTGCCAAATTTGCCCATCGGGGTATGGGTGATAATCTTATCTGCCCGCGGCGTGAGGCTGCCATCGGCATTAGTCAACAGGCCACGGTTCTGGTCAGTGAGGAAGAACCCCGGCGCGATAGCATTGACTCGCACACCAACCGGCGCGAAGTGCACTGCCAGCCACTGGGTGAAGTTGCTCACTGCGGCCTTGGCGGCACTATAGGCAGGAATTTTTGTCAAGGGCTTAAATGCGTTCATAGAGGAAATATTGATCACCACGCCATTGCCGCGTTTAGCCATATCTTTAGTAAAGACCTGGGTAGGCAAAAGAGTTCCCAAGAAATTCAAATTAAACACGAACTGTATGCCAACCGGGTCGAGGTCATAGAATGAGATTAAGGACGGGTCGGGGTTAGCCAAAATTTCTTGAGTCAGGGTCTCTTGGGAAGTCGTGCCTTTGGGATGGTTGCCGCCGGCGCCGTTAATCAAGATATCACAGGGGCCGAAGGCCTCTTTGATAATCTGGTCTGCTTCTTCGATGCTGGCTTTTTCCAGGACATTGCAGGCCACGCCAATAGCTTGGCCGCCTTTGCCTTTGATGCTGTCCGCTACTTTATCGGCCGCTTCTTGGCGTAAATCCAGGATCGCGACTCTGGCGCCGCATTCTGCTAACGCCTCAGCCATACCGCTGCAGAGGATACCGCCGCCACCGGTAACTAAAGCGACTTTGCCAGACAAATCAATGCTAAACGGGACTGACATTTTCAACTCCTTATCTTCTCGGATACTGATACGAAACAGTGCTAGAAAGCATACGTGTTCAGCGACTAACGAAAATTCACGCTCTGTGCTCAGTGGTTATATCGCCAAGGTCATACTTACCATTATGCTTAGCCGTTAATGGTTAGGCCTAGAATTTCAGCTAACCGGGTCCAGAGCGCCGCATTGCCAATAATTCCCAGCGCCGCTTTGGGCTGGATGGCAAGTCCTCATGGGTAGTGGTTAGTGTTTAAAGTCATACAACCCACGCACTTCATTGGCGCGCACCGGCTGTCCATCGGGCTTGACTAATCTGACATTAACGAAGATCATCAGGTTGGTTTTCACGCCACGTTCACCGCGGCTGGTAAAGAGCCGTCCCAGCAAAGGCAAACTGCCGAGCAGCGGAATTTTATCTTCGAAGCGCTCGAGGCGCTCACCTATCATCCCGCCCAGGACCAAAGTTTCATTGTCATAGACAATGACCTTGGTATTGACTTCACGCATAGACAGGATCGGCATCTTCATCGGCACGACTAAACTAACGCCTTGCATAACCATCTCATAGCTGTAGTCTTCCCAATCGACAAAGTCAATAACTTGGGGCACGAGCTCTAAGTCAACGGAATAGCCATCGGAAGATACATTGGGGGTGACATCGAGAATAACGCCCAATTCCGTCTCCTCACCGACCTCCGGAATAGATGGCGTGAAGCTGGTCACGTTACCGGCATCACCAGTATCAGTCTCAATTTCAGGCTCGGTCCAACTTTCGGGGAAATAGCGGATCTTGACCATCTTAAGCTGTGCCGTCTTACCACTGATGGTGGTCACTTTCGGCGAAGAAAGCACATCCGTATGGGTGGATTGTTCAATGGCGTGGATAACAGTGGAGAAGGCATAATTGCCGAGAATGGTGTAAACTGAGAATAAGCTGTCATTGACTACCGTATCTGAGAAGAACGATTGGGCGAAGCGCATACCAGTACTGAGACTGGAGTTTTTATCAAGGCCCAGTTGAAAATTAGAACCTTTGTTGCCAATGCCGGTATTCTTGTTATTGACAGAGCTGGACAAAAAATGATCGCCATTACCAGTACCTGAATTATAGCTCACTCCACCTGCCTCTAAGGTCCATTCAAAACCCAAGGTATCCATATCAGTCTGTACCACTTCAACAAATTTGGCTTCGATAGTCACTTGGGGCGGAATCTCGTTGATTTCTTCTAGAATCCGGCGAATCTGCTGATGCGCATCGGGGGTATGATGGACGATAAGTTTACCGGTCCGAGCGAACAGCTTCATCCTTGAGCCGGCGACCATCGGCACGCCCATCTCGGCGAACTCTGTCTGCACATCGACGAAATAATCGTCAGTTTTTTCATCATCATCATCATCATCATCATCATCATCATCATCGTCGTCACCCGAGGGCAGCTCCAGCGAACTCATTTTGCGGCGGGTACGTTTGATATCGAACAGACCTGCTGCCAGAGTATAGTAGCGGGTTTCCATCTGGTCCATCACGATGCTGCTATGAGCTACCATAACCGCGGATTCGGCGACTTTGATCTTCAAGTTATAGCCCAGAGCCAAATAATTCAACACTTCCCGAGGGGTGACATTAGTCAAATTCAAGTTCACCGGCTGGTTTTCCAAGTCGTCCGGTGTGGCAGCAGCAGCGCCGGTATCAAGTGCGCCTGGTGCGGCGGCACCGGGCATATCCCCAAAACCGCCGAAGTCAGCGAAATCGCCACCTCCTGCTCCGCCGAAATCATCGGCAAATGCATCTTGGCCTGCGCCGCGTGTCTCGACGATGGTGGTTTGAGCAGCTTGACTGGCAGTCATCGGTTTTAGCAGTGGGACGATATTCACGCCAGTGCCATCAGGGTCACTTTCCTTGATTTTCCGGGGCAGGATCTCATTCAAGACATCTTTTAGGGTATCGTTATCAAAAATGATTTTAGGCAGGGTGATATTATCGAGTTTTTTATTAATGCCTTGGGTGTCGTCTGTACGACGGATAGTCTTGCTGTCGAAGCCCTCGGCTGAACCGCTCATCAAAGGCGTAACTGGTTCAGACCAGCGCCAGCGCACCTCTGCCAGGCGTTCCTTTAACACTGCCTCGAGTTTCACATCCGCGACCTTCTTCAACTCATCATTAATCCGCGCGAGGTTACGAATGGCAGTCAGTTCAAAGGGGTCTTCCAACAATACTTGTTCAAATTTCTCTCGTGCTTGTGCATAGCGCCGATTAACCAGCAGGACGCGTCCTTCTTCGAGTAGTACCTTGATATTGTAATCACGTTGTGCGCCATCAGGGATAATAAAATCCACCGCGGTATTATTTTTAAACTCCAATTCTGTGCGCAAGGATTCCAGGCGCCTTATCGAGGCTGCGATTCTGTCGGCTAGGTCGGGGTCACGGGTTATGAAGTCGCGGCCATATTCGACATTCCGGGCTCGGGTTAACTCAGCGACAGCGTTATCAATCTTGCCGGGGCCATCATCCAAGGGATTCTTTTCGGCTTGCATCCGGAAAAGCTTTGCCTTCTCCATACAGATATGGACCCGGTAATCTTCACACTGCTTGATGATATTGCGGGCCTCAAGATTCTGCCCATCAGCCAGATCCGCAATTTTGGCTACTGCATCGGCTATCTCGCGCTCTGTTTTCAGAAAAATTGCCAACGCTTCATCGAGATGCCCGGCACTGAATTTACGTCCTGCTTGCGAGACCATCTGGGCTGCGTCCTTGACTGCGACCTCTGCCGCTTGACAAGCTTCCTGGGCCATATTCACTCGCTCGGCTCGACGCACGCGTTCCTGTGCTTCGGCAACCAGACTGCGGACAATAGCTGCGCGATCGCGCAAAGACTGGATCTGCTTCAGCAGTATCGCGCCTTGTTGCTTTTCAATTTCCCCGGCATCCTCTAAATAGCGATTGAGGTCTCGGAAGGCAAAATCAGCCATACCTTTAAATTTTTTGCACAGCTCATCGCTTTCCTTGGCCTTCCCTGCCTCGATCATCTTTTCGGCTCCTTGGAGGAAGTCCTCGGCCTGCTCGGCGTGTTTTTTCGCCTTTTGGAAAACCTCTTCCAAGGTCAGGTTTTCGGTGCTGGCCTGTTTTTCTTGCAGCTGTAACGCTTGTTCCTGTTTTTTCACTTCCTCCTCGGTCAACTCGACCTCTTGGGCAAATAGGAGCAAGTGACTGAACATCCCTAGCAACAGCGCCAAAACCCCCGCTACGCTTGCCGATTTCATCCAGTGTTGTTTGTATTTGGGCATAGAATTCATTTCTATTCTCTGGCAAGAACTTTGCCGCCAGGGAATGACCTTTTGTTTGAGGTTAACAGACTTATATAATGATTAGATTTTTCTTATTCTAGTGGTAAAATGCTTAATACCACCTATGTCCTTATCAGCGATGTCCCGGCGGAACAGGTCCGTTACTGGCAGGCAAAGGCGAGCCGGCTCCGCCTTATGGTTCGGCGATGAAATCCCTTTTTATGTCAAGAGGCAGAATTGTATACTCTACCACAAGATTCCCCTTAGGCGCGTCTAATTTAGCAATAACCACATCATCTTTGCTAGTTCCGCGTAAAATTCGATAATATTCTTCGATAAGCGTCTCGCCACTTTGTTTTTTTAAGGTAAAATCGCTGCCGACTTTCAGGAATAACGGCACAAACAATCTTCTATCGCTGGCTTCGCGGCGATTTCGAGTCAACAAGTATCTCATACTGACGGTCGCGACTTCTTCACGCACGGTTTGTTTTTCTTTCATCTGATAAGTTGTCCCGTCTCTGCTTTTGACTGTCACAGTAGTACGGTCGGCGCTGATGCCACTCACAGTAAAGCCAGTCCGAGCGATATCCTCATTGATTCGGATTTGTTGTCTAAAGCCTCGGCCGAAGTCAAAATCGACCTTCCAGTCATCCTTATTAGCACTATCGAGTGTCTTCACCGTCAAGAATACAAATGGCAACTGGATTTTGCGAACGTCTTGGATACGCAGGAGGTGCACCAGATCAGGGAAAGATTCCGGGTCATCCATCTTAGTCCCTAATTGATATTCCTCGACATTGAGGAATCCATCGCCGTCCTGATCGAAGCGTGCATCGAACGGATCGAGATAATTCAAGAAGTAAGTCCTCTGTTCCACCAGGTCGGGGATACCATCCTGGTCGGTATCATCTTCCATGGTGGTTTCTTTAAATGGGTCGAAGAGCATACTGCAGAACGGGCATTTCTCGTCGTTAATGGAGACTACATAGCCACAACTGGGCCGTTTGCAGAGGATATAGCGTTTCGGATATAGCAACGCACCTTTTTTATTGTCAATCTCGGGCGGATTGATGGCGATATTAACTCTTTGGTCGCTGACACAATCCCGCACTGCCCGCAGCTTAGTAATATCAAGATCAGCCAGAATTTTGTCGCCTTTCACTTCCTGGACGGCCGATTCGTACTGCCGATTAATTTTTTCTCGGCCAGCTCGCACGCCATTAACCATCACATAGATACCCAGCAAAATGCAGAGCAAGCAAGCCACGAGAATAAGCTTCTCAAAATGTTTAGCTAGAAATTCCAAGCGATTGTTCCTTGATTTTCGGCGCGGGCAACAGTCCGCACTGGTCCCTTATTGGGCCTCAGGTTTCTTAAATTCATAGAGATCAAAGCGTGCCACCACGGTGGCGATTTTTTCGTGGAAGACGAGGTAATCCTGGCGGCGTGGTTCTGGCTTCACGAAGCGGCTCTGGTCCGCGCTGCGAGTACGCATCTCTGCACCTTCGCCACCCTCTTCAAGGGGGGGTCTGTCAGCTCGCCGGCTTGACCTTTGCTGGCCCGGAAAAGGTGCATTCAGCATACCCTCGCCGGCTGGGCCGTCATCACCTAGAGCGGTGTTGAAACTGCGATTTTCACTTTGGCTTTTTTTCACATTCAGCATCACTTGGGTATATGTGTCTGGGGCAGTGATTTGGACATTTTTAAGATAGAAGAGCATTTTTTCGTCATTGCTCATCAGGTTCAAGAATTTCTGGGTAGTCTGTAGGTCAGCTGTGAATGTCAGATAGATAGGTGTGACAGTATAAATATCCTCTTCTCGGACTTGAAAGCCCATCAACCAGTCGAGATTGCCGATTCGACTGATACCAGCGGCCGCGACATTCTCCAGCAAATGCCGATAGATATAGAGTTGCCGGAAGAGCGGTTTGAACTCAGCAGGGTTGATGCTTCCCTTCGAGACAATCTGGGTATATTCCTTGGCGATGCCGGAGAAATCTATTTCGTTCTTGATGATAAACTCAGTCATACTGCGAATCTGATCGCTGATTTGTTTCAATGCTTCCGGTGATGAGGTAGGCAGAATGATAGCATTTGAGAATGAGAATTTATCACCCAAAAATTTGCAACCCTGTTTATACATCTCATCGACTTTGGCGAAGTTCTTTTGCGCCTGGACGATATTTTCCAGCTCCTGTCCTTTTTCCGGTTTAAGCTTGTAACGCTCTTGTCCGGCCCGGTCGAAGAACGTTTTTTGTTCAGCGACAAATTTCTCTTGCTTGAGCAATTTTTTCTTGGCCCCGATAATTTGCACAGTCAGAAAAGCTGCTGCCAACAGACAGACCAAAGCACAAATCAGTAGGCCTAAATTTTTCTTTACGAAATCCATAATTTATGGTAATTTGCTTATTGCTTAGTGGATGTTTAGATCATTAGCAAGTTCACTTGCCGCCGTATTGGTAATATTCCAAGGGGAATTCTAATTTGACTTGCATTACAAAAGAACCAGCATTTTTGATTTCTGAAATTTCTTTAAAAATCTTCAGCACTGTCATACTTGGGTCATTGCTAAGCAAGCGCGATGAGCGCAAGCGCTTGACGAAGACGTTTTCCGGGGAATCTGCCAAGATATCGTCAACCGCAGTGTCCGCGCCTTCAGCCTGGGCATCAGCGCCCGCATTTTGCACCTCGGCTTTATTTGGCACTTCGAACGGGAATTCACCTTCTCGGGTTTCCGTGACTGCGGTGATACTGTTGGGTCGTGGGACTATATAGCAGCCGCGCAATTCCAAGCCGCCGATTTTGACACTAACTTCAGTTATACTGCCACCGCCAGCAGCTGCACCGCCGCCACCGCCGCCGGCGTCAGCAAACATAGAGACCATAGGTGCGCTATCAAAAGAAAATCCACCCGCACCGTCGTCTGCGCTCTGGACTGTAGTGCCAGCCACCGAGGAGGGCACGAAAGGCGCGACCTCGCCAAAAATTGGCTGTATTGAGGTTAGCCAGACGTCGTCGGGTTTCAAGCGGTAGATTTCATTCAACAGCATAGGCCAGGTTGTGCGTTGCAACAACAAGTCAGTTAGGCCACGATACTGAGTTTCTTTTTGCCGAGCCATATTGACTTTGTCTTCGATATTGTTAAGGTCGGGCTCACAACCAGCCCTGATCTCCTGTAATCTCTTCCCATAAGACTCGACCACCGTGGCCCGTCGGTCCAAGCCCAGCCAAATTGCCACAAACAAGATCAAGATCGAAACCATCGATGCGACAAAATACGGTTTTTTATCGGAAAGGCTTTGTTGCCGGCGGATTTCTTTTGGCAGTAGGCTAATTTCGATCGGACAAGGCATCCCGTAACGTAATCCCAAGCCTATAGTCTCACTGAACATATGCGCGACTTCGCTCAATTTCTGTCGGTCGACTGAGGGTAGGATATTGACAATCGGGAAGAAGTTGAAATACTCGACCGGGATGCCGAGTTTTTCCGAGAAGAACAAATCGCAGTAGGTCAAGATTGAGCTCCCGCCAGTCAGGTACATCTTAATCGGCGCGGTACCCTTTTGTTGAGCCCGATAAATGCTAATAGAGCGGGAAATCTCACCGTGCAGGCGGGCCATCACGTTACGTATAATCTTCGAGACACTAGCCGCGGTCTCTGAACCAGGCTCCGCGTAAGCGCCACCTAAGGAAACAAAACCGTGGTGGCGTTTTAATTCCTCTGCTTCCGGCAAACCAATGCCGAATTCCTTGGCAATCTGCTGAGTAATCGAATAACCTGCTATCGGGATGGTACGAGCGAAAAAACGCTCGCCCTCCAAAAAAATCAAATTAGTACTACGTCCACCGATATTAAGGATTGCCACACAACCATCTTGGCCCAAGTCATTGGCCCGGGCGGTATTGTAGCAGGCCACTGGCGCGACATCGACGAGGATGGGATTCAGGCCAACGGAGGTTACCGCCGTTGTGAATTGCTCCACGATAGAGTCCTTGATAACGATCGACATCACGTCAACAGCCTCAGGGTCATCTCCCGCGATCAGCTGGTAGTCCCAGATAACTTCATCGATGGCAAACGGGATATTTCGACGGGCTTCGAATTCCGCCAGCTGTTTAATCTGTTTACGGTCGTAGTTGCCGTAGGGTATTTTGCCAAAGCGCATCAAGGCGAACTGGCCAGACATCGAGAGCAGGGCTTTACGTGCTCGGCTGCCGCTTTCAGCCAGCATTTGCCTCAGCAATCCGGCAACCACGCCCATCCGGGTGTCTTCAGAGAGCTCTTCTTCATATTCGCGGTAAGCGAACACCGACAGATTCATCACGCCAGCCTTATCGAACTCAAATTCACAGAGTTTGATACTAGTAGCGCCTATATCTATCGCTAGTACTCGTTCGTTCTTTGCCATTAATTTATATTCCGCTTCCCACCTTACTCCAAGCACCCTTAAGCAAAATTATCAGCTCTGCAGCCAAGGCGATTGGTCATTGTCCCGGTCTTTCCAACAAATAATAATCATAATCTAAAGGCGCAAATGGCGTTTTGCTTTTCAGCAGGATTACATTGTTCAAGGTTCTGTATCTATCGGTTTTACCATACCAATCTTTTGGGATTCTGGTATTTGTTTGTATAATGACATTCTTATGGATTGGCTTGCCCTCGACGCGCAATTCCAGATAGACATTAGTCTTGTTCATATCCGGCTTGCTGAGCTCAAGATGACGACGGAAAAAATTTGGCGGTATATAAAGTACCACCCGGTTCTTATCGCCACCGCAGACATCGACATAAAAGAACGAGTTCTCTAAAACCAGCCCCTTGCCATTTTTTGTTTCGATGAGTATCTTACAAAACACCTCCAGCTCATCGATCCACTCGTCCTTTTTATTATTCAGCTCGAATTCAAGATTGATGACACCCCAGTATCCAGCTGCACTACTGCTATATCTAGAGTCTTTGAACTCCGGGCCTCGTAAAGTCTCGAGTTTTAACTTAGGGCCGCTGCCTGACTCCTTGACCGAGAAGCTGCTTCGTCTCTGTCCCCAGGCCAAAGGGCTGAGAAAAACAGCAGTCATAAACAGCAAGCATACGAAGCGAATTTTGTGTTTCGTCATTCCGAGGCTCCTATAATTTTTCACCCATCGCGGCATCGACAGCAATATTCAGCCCTCCATTTTTCATCAAACCCACAAGACAATCTTTTATTATACCAGCA
>CAZUCG010000021.1:0-13569 GCA_964619145.1 uncultured Lentisphaeraceae bacterium
GCACCAATTACGCGCGCCATCTCCAAAACTTTGTTGGAATAGCCCCACTCATTGTCATACCAGCTCACGACTTTGACAAAAGTCTTGTCGAGCTGAATGCCGGCATCTTTGTCAAAAATGGAGCTCCGGGCATCGCCACGGAAATCAGTCGCGACGACTTTATCTTCAGTGTAACCCAGGACACCCTTGAGCGAGCCTTCAGAAGCAGCTTTCATCGCGGCGCAGATTTCATCATAGCTGGCTTCTTTCTCGAGTTCAACAGTCAAGTCAACCACCGAGACATCAGAGGTCGGTACGCGCATCGCCATACCAGTTAATTTGCCATTCAAGACCGGCAGAACTTTGCCCACAGCCTTGGCAGCACCAGTGCTGGAGGGGATGATGTTTTCCAAAATGCCACGGCCGCCGCGCCAATCCTTCTTGGACGGGCCATCAACAGTCTTTTGGGTGGCGGTGGTAGCGTGGATGGTAGTCATCAGGCCGCGCTTAATGCCAAAGGAATCATTCAGGACCTTGGCAAGCGGCGCCAGGCAGTTGGTGGTGCAGGATGCATTGGAAATGATATCCTGTCCGGCATAGGCAGTGTGGTTTACGCCATACACAAACATCGGTGTGTCGTCTTTGGATGGAGCAGACAAAATAACTTTCTTGGCGCCGGCGTTGATGTGAGCGCGGGCAGTGTCGTCAGTCAGGAAGAAACCAGTGGCTTCGACCACGACTTCAGCACCGACTTCATCCCACTTCAAATTGGCGGGGTCTTTTTCGGAGGTCAGGTGAATGGATTTGCCGTTGACAATCATATTGTTGCCTTCGACCTTGATGTCGCCGGCGAAAATCCCGTGTACCGAGTCATATTTAAGCAGATACGCCAAATATTCTGGTTCCAGCAAGTCGTTGATGCCGACAATCTCGATGTCATCTGCGAAGTTCGCCACCGCGGCCCGAAAAACCATCCGGCCGATGCGGCCAAAACCATTGATACCAACTTTAACCATTTTTGTCTCCTTATTTTACCTGTCGCTTCAGAATTCCGGCCTATTCCGATGAAAACCTTATACGATATTTGCTTAATATAATATTTGTCGGCAGAATTACAATTGTCGCAGCCAACTGAAATGCGAAAAGCAGCAATTGCCAGGCTGCAGATTAGGCCCTCGAGTGGAGTTTTCTAGAGGGATCAGGAGCTCAGGCGGCTAGAAAAATAAATGCGTTTTTTATTTTCGCGATCCCGTTTTGGAAAAGCAAAGGCGGGATTTGTAAAAAAGCAAAAAACAATTAACTTAGAGAAAATACCCGCGGCTGTTTTAACCGCGTTTTATCTGTTTTTTATTCACAGCAAGGAATTATTTATGTCAGTATTGTTGTCCGGCAACGAGGCCCTCGCCCGCGGGGCCTATGAAAGCGGTGTCACCGCTGCCTTTGGCTATCCCGGCACGCCCTCAACCGAGATATTGGAGAATTTGGCCAAGTTCGGCTCTGAAGTATATTGCGAATGGTCTCCGAATGAAAAAGTGGCGCTTGAAGCGGCGGTGGGCGCCAGCTTGGCCGGTGCCCGAGTCATTGTCACGATGAAGCACGTCGGACTTAATGTCGCGGCTGATCCGTTGCTGACCTTGGCTTATATCGGAGTAGAGGGCGGGTTGGTGCTGTGTGTGGCGGATGACCCGGGTCAGCATTCTTCCCAGACTGAGCAGGATACCCGGCAGTATGCGCGTCTAGCCAAAGTGCCGGTCCTCGAACCGGCCGACTCGCAAGAAGCGCTGGACTTTATGCTCGCAGCAATCGAGATATCAGAGAAATTTCGCACTCCGGTGATTGTGCGCAGTACGACCCGGGTCAGCCATTCGCGCAGCCTGGTCAAAACAGGCGAACGCATCGCCCCGCAGCGAGAAATAGCATTCCAGAAAGACCCTTCTCGGCACTGCCCGTTGCCAGTCTGGGGTCGAAAAATGCGTCAGGCCCTCGAGCAACGCCAGGGCATTATGGCTGCAGAAGCAGATGCTTCCAGTCTGAATCGGTGGGAAATACGCTCGCCCAAGCTAGGGATTATTAGCGCTAGCATCGCCTACCAGTATGTCCGAGAGGTCTTCCCAGATGCCTCGGTGCTTAAACTGGGCTGGTCTTTCCCTTTCCCAGATAACCTGATCCGCTCGTTCGCCGAACAAGTGCAACAAGTTATAGTGGTGGAAGAGCTGGATAATTTCTTGGAAGAGCATATCCGCGCCTTAGGTATCAAATGCCACGGCCGTGATTTAATCCCGCCTTGTGGCGAGTTGTCTGTACCGAAACTACTGGCCGCTAAAGCTCACTTGGAGGGTAAAGATTACCGTAATGTGCCGCAACGTTTCGCGATCGACACCTTGCCAGCGCGACCACCGACTTTCTGCCCGGGCTGCCCACACCGGGGGTTATTCTACGGATTGACAAAATTTGACCTGGTGGTGACCGGCGATATCGGCTGCTATAGCCTGGCGGTCTTCCCGCCCTTGAACCGCACCGACGTAATTCTCTGTATGGGCGGAGGTATTTCGATGGCGCACGGAATCGAAAAAGCCGGTGAGAAGCGCAAGGTCGTGGGCGTGGTTGGCGACTCGACGTTCTTTCATTCCGGCATCACCGGCTTGCTCGATATCGTCTATAACCGTGGCACTGCCACGATTGTGGTGGTCGATAATCGCACCACCGCGATGACTGGTCATCAGGAGCATCCTGGCAGTGGTCGGACTTTACAGGGCGAAGAGACGATCGCGGCCTCCATTGAGGATATTGGCCGAGCCTGCGGAGTCAGGCGCGTCCGCACTGTCAATCCCTATAATTTGACCGAAGTTCATACTGCCTTGTCAGAAGAGCTGGCGGCTGAAGAACCGTCGCTGATTATTTCTCGGGCTCCTTGTCCACTGCAGGAACGCAAACCAGTCGGTCCCCCTCATCGCATTGACCCGCAAAAGTGCCGGCGCTGCCGAGCCTGCTTGAAACTCGGCTGCCCAGCCATCGAAAACGACCAAGATGTTATTCGTATCAACCCGCATCTTTGCGCCGGTTGCGGGACTTGTGCCGAAGTCTGTAAATTTCAGGCTATCGCCCCTATTAGCCAGGAGGTGAGCAAATGACTGCCAACAAAAAAAACACCAGCTTGGTCTTAGTCGGCGTCGGCGGACAAGGGATCTTGCTGGCCAGCGAGGTCTGCGCCCGTACTGCAATGCTCTGCGGCTTGCAAGTCAAGGCTAATGAAGTGCACGGGATGGCCCAACGCGGCGGTTCGGTCATTGCCCAAATCCGCTTCGGGCAAGAAGTGCATAGCCCGCTGGTCGCCGAAGGCACAGCCGACGCATTGTTGGCTTTGGAGGCCATCGAGGCCTTGCGCGCCCATCAATTCTTGCGTCTGGATGGCTTGGCTGTCGTCTCGACCCAGCGGGTCATCCCCGTTACTGTATCCTCTGGCGGAGCTGTTTACCCTGAGCCGGAAGAGCCGTTGCGCCAGACCTTTACTCGCCTGGCTTATATCGACGCATTGGCAGAGGCCAGTGCCCTCGGTGAGCCCCGAGCGGCCAATATCATTTTGCTGGGCGGTTTGGCCCGACACTTGGAGTTGCCATTGGAAGCTTGGGAAGAGGCGCTGGTGCTGTGCGTGAAGGCGAAAGCATTACCCTGCAATATCGCTGCTTTTCGACGAGGACTGGCATTGACAGAAAATTGTTGAATTGAGGGCTTTTTTATTGTCGCTATCGGCATCTGTCCCGGTTTAGAAAAAAGGAAGCTACTATGCTCTATCAATGTTTGTGTGATACTGCTGCCACGATTTCATCACAGTGCCTGGCGATGTTGCCGGATTTGCCCACTTGGCAGGAGGCATTGCCGGAACGCCGCCAGGCCTGGCTGGGGATGCTGGGGCTCGACCCACTGCCCCCGCGCAGCGACTTGGCGGCGGTCATTACCGGCACGGTCAGCGAGAGGCAATTCGAAATCCGGAAATTGCATTTTCAGCCAGTGCCTGAATGCCGGGTCAGCACGAATCTATATGTCCCGCTTGACCGCCCCGGGCCTTTCCCGGTCGTCATTTATGTCTGCGGGCACGCCGAATCGGCCAAGGTCTGGTATCAGGAATTCGGGCGTTGGTTCGCCAAACACGGCTACGCGGTATTTGTCCTGGATGCTATCCAAATCGGTGAGAATCACGGCATCCATCACGGTACGCACAGATATAACCTCTGGCATTGGTATAGCCAGGGATATTCCCCGGCAGCGATGGAAGTATGGACCGCGATGCGGGCCATCGATTATTTGGAAACACTGCCTGAAATCGATGCCAGCCGAGTCGGCATCACCGGCAATTCCGGTGGTGGGACTATCTCCTGGTTCACTGGCGCGGCTGACCCGCGTCTGAAAGTAGTGCTGCCCTCCTGCCAGACTGGCAATGTCTTCCAGCATATCTACGACCGCACTGTGGATGGCCATTGTGACTGCTCTTTCTGGGTGAATCACCTGGGCTGGGACTTCCCTGACTTGGCTGCCTTGATCGCCCCACGAGCGTTGCTGATTTCCGCCAGCACCGAGGACATCCTCTTCCGGCCGTATGCTTTCCGAGACTTATTCCAGCGCGCCAGGCACGTGTATCGCCTGTATGACCAGGAAGATCATATCCACTTGCACGAGGCGGTCAATAAACACGGCCAGACCAGTAAATGCCGGCTGGCGCAGTTTTCCTGGTTTGAGAAGCATTTGAAAGGCAATGATTGCCCGGTGACGGATGATTTCGACGGCGAGAAGCTCCCGGCCGAGACCTTGGCCGTCTATGGCCCGGGTGAACAGGCCCCACCGAGTGACCGCCTGGCTGCAGTACACGATTTCTTTATCCCCTTGCCGCAAGGCCCTGTCCCAGCTGAAAAACAGCCATTTTTGGCTTATCAGACAGAGTCCTTGAGCAAGCTGCGCGCCTTGACCTTCAATAACCTCCTGAAGAGCCTGCGCAGCTATCCAAGCTGGAAATTCCGCTCGCAGGGCCAGACCGACGATTTCCAGTACCGGACTTTCGAGTTCTGCTCTGAGCCGGAGATGCCGGTCCGCTTGCAAGTCGCACTGCCAAGGCAATTTTCCGCAGTGCGGAAGATGCTACTGGGCCCATTGTCGGCGGCGTCCAAGACGTCATTCGTTCTGCGAGGCTCTGACTTGGATGATGCCAATCTTCAGCATCTCCGCGGTTGCGTCGAAGTGCGCGGCACGGGTGCTACTTCGGTGGGGAACGGGCTGCTTTGGACCTGCCGGCGTTCCTACCCACTGGTCGGACAGACACTCTATGAACGGCAGACACTCGATTTGCTGCAAGCTGGACGTGTCGCCCGCGAAGCCATTCCCGGCTTAGCGGAATTGTACTACTTCGGTTCCGGCAATGCTGCCGCCTTAGCTATCTATGCCGCCCTGCTGGACCCCGATTGCCAGGGCGTGGTCTTGAAACAGCCGCTGACGACCCATTGGCAAGGCGGACCGGAATTCCTGAATGTGTTGAAAATCGGCGACCTGCCGCAAAATGCCGCCTTACTATTGCCGAAGAGCATCGCCTTCATCGGCGAAATACCAGCAGAGTATCAGTTCTTGTCCACCCTGGCGGAAAAATTAGGCTGCGCAAAGCAGGTGTCCGCAGTCGCTGATTTTGCCGACTGGTGCCCGACTGACGTATAGACGTTGTGGACGTTGTGGCTGATTACTTCAGCCCCAGGTGCCGTCTGGTGGCCCATTCTGCCAGGAAGGCGGCGAAGATGGCACTGAGCAACAGCCAGGATGCTGCCAATGGCCGTCGACTGGCACGCTGTGGCAGTAATGGCGAGAGCGGCAGTCGGCCGATGCCTTGGGAAAATTGCTGCCCCGAATAATATTGGCCTTGGCTAATCCGGGCGATGTCACGCAGAAGCTCCTCATTGAAGTCGGTATTGGCCATTTCTGGGCCGCTTTGACGGGCCAGGAACATACTCTCGCAAGAGAAAGACTGTTCTGCTAATTTGGCCTGATAGCGCACTCGATATTCTCCTGGTATAGGCGGCAAATAGGGTGTGGAGTAGATACCCGGCTCTTCCCAGGCCGGTTCCAACCGATGCTCACTGATCTCGCCGTCCGGGCCGGTGATGATGGCGCTGGCATTGGCCTCGCCCGCCGGCAGAAAGTCGCTCCCCAGGACCTCCAGACTGAGCACGGTCGGTTCATCGACCGCGATCTTGGCGCCGTCATTGCCGGGCTGCAGCTGCGGTTGGTGTTGTTCTGCTAACCAAATCAAGAGGCAATTCCAGAATGTTTGATGGATAGCCTCGCCATCGCCATCCATAAATTTCCACTTCCAGGTCTCAGCAAAGCCGAGGAATGCACAGCGTCCAGCGCCATACGTATGCGCGGTCAGCAAAGCGTCTTGCTCATTGCCGAGACTCAAGGCCGAGCGGGTACCGCGTTTGTTGTGGCGGCTGACCCAAATTTCGCTGCCTGGCGGCAACGGCAGGCCCTGGGTGGGGCTGAGGATGCGGCTCTTGTCACGCGAAAAAATCATCTCTGGGTTGGTCTGCAAGCGCATATTAGCGGTCGCCATCGCCTGTTCGGCCACGGTAAACGGCAGCAGCGCTCGGAATTCCTCGGGGAATTGCGCAGGCACGCCGAGCATTAGAATGCCGCCGCCCTTGTGTTCGCTGAAGGCCAGCAGCGCCTGCCGTCCGGCAGGCGTGAGCTTTGCGGCCGCCCGGCTGTCCAGGAGCACGCCATCGAAGTCGGCGTAAAACAACGCCTGTTCCGGAAAAGCGCTGAGGCCTTCCACTTGCTCTTCAGTTAAGCCGCTGCGGAAAAAGTTCTCTTTGCCGGTCTGGATGATGGCGGCGAGGTTAATTTGCTCATTACGCTCGGCATAAATGCGCAAGAAGCGCCATTCCCAGTCCAGGGCTCCGCCGAGATACAGCAGCGAGAAACTGTCGGGCTCGAGAATCTTAATGCTGGCAAAATCGAGGTTATTGTCCTGGCGATTATCGCCGTCTGGGGCAGACAACCGGATGCCATAGGTCCGGAAGCCAGCGATGGGTGAAGTCAAGGAGAAGCTGATCGGTGTCTCTCCGAAGGGCACATCGACTTCCTGGCTTTGGATAACCTGGCCATTCTCCAGCAATTCCACTGGCAGGCGTTGTGTGCTGCGGTAATTGCTGTCGATTACCGCGCTCAACACGAATGCGTGGTCACGGGGGACTGGCGGCAGCGACGGTGTCGAAAAGCGGATTTTCGTATCCAAACCGGGGCTGAGTTTGCCGACGCCGACGCAGGTAATAGGTATTTGCTGTTGCCTGAACTGCTTGGCTACTGCAGTGGCAGTATTGCTGGCGGTATCTCGGCCATCACTGAACAGCAGTACCGCGCCCAATGGCGCGGCACCGGGCTGCCCGACTGCAACGTTACTTAAGGCCTGCCCTAAATCGGTATTGCCGGGCAAGGTACTCAGAGTTTGTGGGATGCCAGTTAGGCGTTGCGATTTATCGCTGAAGCCCCAGATTTCCAGTTCGCCTTGGCGGGCTAGTTTAGGCAAAGTAGCGCCGTGTAGCAGTGCGGTCAGTTGGGTTAACCGGCGGTCCTCTCCTTCGCCGTCACTGACCTGCAGCGAGCGGCTCAAGTCGGCCAGGATGGCGATACGGAAAGCTCCTGGCTCGGGCTCTGAGCTGTTGATGACTGGTTGCAAGAGCAGCAACGTCGCCAGCGCCAGGCCCAGCAGCCGTAGCCCCAAAAGCAGCAGCCGGCGCGGGGCGCTCATTTTTTGCCGGAAGCGCCAGTAGGACATTCCGGCCAACAGCAGACAGAGGCCCAGCCAGGCCACAATGATGTACCAGGGGCAGATGGGTGCCCAGTCAATGCTGGTCTGCTGAAATATTTCCATTCGTGATGTCCTTCGTGGCGCGGGTGTTCCGGTTGAAGCATCTCTACTGAGATGCGGTTCGCCGCACCGCCAATTATTCTTCGCTACCGAGTTCTTTGAAGTATTCTTGGACTTGCCGTTTGTACTTCTTTGGCGGTGGGATATTCTGTCGGCTGAACTTCTGCCGGTTCTGTAAGTTGTAGCGAGCCAGATATTGCAGCAACACCGCATTAGCGGCTTTGAACATCGATTGGGTCCGGCGCAAAACTTCGCTGCTCGCGCTCTCGCCAGTAGGCACTTGCAATTCATCGGCAATTTGCTGCAGGCGTTGGTCTTTCAAGATGTCAGCGGCGTTTTGCATCAGCCTGGAGGCGTTGTCGCGCACCTGCTGCATCCGTTCCCGCGAACGCTCTTGCGAAGACTGATTTTCGGCTGCCTGCAGTTCGTCCGCGTGGCGCTGCAGTTGCTCCAGCATCTGGCGTAAATCCTCGCTGCTGATGGGTGGCAATTTCTCGGCGCTGTCAGCCAGGTCTTGAGAAAAGGCCTGTAGCAAATTGGCGGCTTCGCGCTGTTCTTTGGCGGCGGCTTCGAAACGCTTATACAGCAGCGCGTTCTGGGCCCGGGTCTGCTTGCTCGGCAAACCGCGCTTGCTCAAATTACTGAGGGCTTCGCGCAAAGACTGCGATACTTCGGGGAAGTCGCCCTCCAGCAAGGCGCTGGCCTCAGAGACTTCCTGCTGCAATTGCTCGGTCTGTTCTTTGAGCTGACTCTGCCGCTCGCGGGCCTCTTGGCTGGCGGATGGATGACTCGGCGGGGCAGACGAACTCTCACTTTCTTGGCGCTGGGCATCGGCTAGACTGGCGGCCTTCTCGCTCAGACGGGCAATTTGATTGGCACTGGCCTTGCGCAGGGCATTCTCGAGATTGCGCATCGATTCCAGAAGATGATTGTGGGCGCGTTGGCCGTGGATACCGCCAGTGCGTAAATCGGACTGACTGAAGGCATCGCGGCCACGACGCATTTCCTGCCCGGCGGCTTTCAGGCTGGCGGAGGAGCTGGCGGCATCGGAAATTTTACCGAGCTGCTCAGATAAGTCGTCTGCAGCGGCAGTCAAATTGCTTTGCCGTTCAGCCAAGGCAGGGGGCAGGGCGTTGGCGGCGGCGCTGTCCTGATTGAGTTGCTGCTGGCGGGCGGCGAGTTGGCGCAGTTCTTCCATCGACTCTTGCATTTTGCGCAGATCCTGGCGTTGCTGTTGCTGTTTGTCTGCTTCAGGTTGTTGTTCTTGCTGCTCGTCTTGCTCGCCCTCGCCTTCGCCCTCCTGACCAGGTTTCTTACTCTTCATACTATTCTTCAGCATTTCATTTTCGATCCGGACCAGTGCGGTCAGGGCGCGTTCCTGGGGCTGCAGACTTTCTTCGATTAGCTCTCGTTCCAAGAGTGCGATGGCTGCCAAGTAGTATTTGCCGGCTTCGGCAAATAGGGTCGGCAAAGGTTCGGCTATCGCGCCCTGTGCCTCTGCCTGCAGACTGTTAAAGCGACGACGGACCTCCAATTCCAATTCCTTGAGGTCACGCAATAAGGAGAATTGCTGTCGTTGCAGCTCTTCCTGGGGTATGGCTTCCGCAGTAGAGAAGATATCCCAGGAGAAGCGGAGCAACCGTTTGGCCTCAGCCAGCAAATCGGAGATATCGGCTTTTTTCTCTTTTCCGCCTGCTTGGCCATCCGCATCGATGCTATCGGCATCAGGGCGGATGGTGATAAAGAATAGGTCACTGCGGGTCGTCTGTGGCTGTGGCTGTCGGTTATCGCGGACCAGCAGCAGGCAAGTGAGTAAATCGCCATCCTGTAAGTCCAGGCCAGCAAAATCCCAGCGTTCGCTGAATTCGACTTCCTTTTCGGCTGGCTGCTCCTCGGGGCTGGCATACAGCAGCCTGCCTTGGCGGTCGCCGCCAGAACGTGAGAATTGCAGCACTACGTCGAGTAGGCCGAAATCATCGCGGGCCAAAATATCTAGCAGCAGTGCGTCGCCGGGTTTGAGGGTCGTCTCTTGGTCTGGTTCGCGAATTTCCAGCACGGGTGGTAGGTCTGGTTCGGCGGTGACGGTGAACGGCAGGCAGGGCGATGAATGTCCATCTTGGTCGTGCAAGTACACCTGGTAGCGGGTGGTTTTTTCCAGCAATATGGTCTGACTGGGGCCGGCTTGGGGCGTCTGAAACGGCGGCTCGGCCAGTAATTCACAGCTGATACCGGCAGGCAATTGCAAGTCGAGGCGGAATGATTCGCCTTCAATCAAGGTGAAATCTTGAAAGGCCGAGAATACTTGCGCTTCCCCGCCAGTATAAGCCAGCGGGAGCGTGCTTATGCTGATTGCCTTGGCAGCCGGTGGAGTGTAAACCCTCAGAGCTTGCCAGGAGCTGCGCAACGACGGCGTCACGACCCGAAATTCACAAGCCGTGCTGAGGTCATAGAAATTAAAGGCCAGACGAGCAGATTTTTGCGGCAGCATCGTTTGGCGGTAGCTGTTCACGCCGTGCGCTGACTGCTCTCGGACTTCAATCTCTGCCTCCTGCTCCCAACGAGTGATGTCCACCTCCAGGCGCAGATCACTGTGGATAGCGACTTCCGTCGTGGCGAGATGGAAGTCAATGCCGGAGCATTCGCCAGCAATGGCATCCCGCAGAGCAAAATAAGTTTTTGGCAGCACATCAGCAAGGCTGGCGATACCTATCAGCAGTAGTCCAGCTGCTGCAGCCAGCAGCGTCCGGCGCCAGGCGAAGCGTTGCTCGAACATCGCGAGGAAGAGTTGTGGCTCATCGGCGAAGCGTTGGCGCATATCTTGCAGCAGGGATTCTTCCAGCGAGGTTAACTTGCCGACTTTTTGCTCGAGTTCGACGGCGCAGATGAAGGCATCGAGTAATTCAGGCTGCGCTTTCTCGATTTCCAAGGCTATAGCCTGCGGGCCGCTGAGTTCGCGGCGCGTCTTTTGTCCTAGGAAAGTCAGGGCCAAAGTCGAGATAATGATGACGCCGGCAGTAACCAGCCCTGCCGCTGACTCAGTCAGGCGAAAAAATTTTTCTGCTATCCCAAGCAGGCAGAATATTCCACCCAGCCAGCCCAGACATAACGCGCATTGCCAGGCCCGTAGCCGCAAAAGCAGCTTCCGGCGTAGTGTTCGCAGTGGATGAAGTAAAGATTGATCAGGCATCTAATTGCTGTGCTGTTATAAATTTCAGATGGAAATCACCACTTGGTCGCCGGCGCCCGACCTTCAGGCCCGGTCTTTGAAGCGCTGAATTATGGCATTGGTCGAGGCGTCGTGACCAGTCGGCAGGCTGGATAAGGGTGCCCGTAAATCCTGCAATATCTTGTCAGCCAGGACCTTGCCGAGTTGTACGCCCCATTGGTCAAAAGAATAGATATTCCAGAGCACGCCCTGGGTGAAAATTTTATGTTCATACAGCGCAATCAACATCCCCAGAGTACGGGGAGTCAGCTCATCGGCCAAGATGGTATTCGTGGGGTGATTGCCCAGGAAGGTCTTCTGGGCGGCCAGGCTGTCGCTGATGCCGGGATTTTCGCCTCGGACCGCAGCCGTGCTTTTGCCGAAGGCCAAGGCTTCTGTCTGGGCGATGAAGTTGGCCATCAGCTTCTGGTGATGGTCGCCCAAAGGCGTCTGTGAGCGGCAAAAGCCGATGAAGTCGGCCGGGACCAGCTTCGTGCCTTGATGCAACAGCTGAAAAAAACTATGCTGGCTGTTGCTGCCCGGTTCGCCCCAAATGATGGGGCCGGTTTGCCAAGTAACCCGCTGACCGGTTTTGCTTACCGACTTGCCATTGCTCTCCATATCAACTTGTTGCAAATAAGCGGGGAAGCGATGTAGAGACTGGTCGTACGGTAAAATAGCCTGGCTCTGAGCCTCGAAGAAGTTGTTGTACCAGATACCTAGGAGGGCCAAAATTACCGGCAGATTCTTCGCCGGTTTGGCAGTCCGGAAATGCTTGTCCATAGCGTGGAAGCCTTCTAGCAAGGAGAGGAAATTGTCGGGACCGATTTGCAGCATTACCGGCAGGCCAATGGCGGAACAGAGCGAGTAGCGACCGCCGACCCAGTCCCAGAATTCGAACATCTTGTCAGCGTCGATGCCGAAGGCCGAGACGGCTTCGGCGTTGGTGGATACCGCCACGCAATGCCGGGCGATTGCCTCTTTGCTGGCGAATGCGGTCAGCAGCCATTGCCGGGCGCTGAGGGCGTTGGTCATTGTCTCCTGGGTGGTGAAGGTCTTGGAGGCAATGATGAACAGAGTCTCTTCCGGTGAAAGCGCGCTGAGGGTATCAGCTAAATGAAAGCCATCGACATTCGACACGTAGAGGACTCGTAAATTCGGTTGCGAGAATGCCTTCAGGGCCTCGCTGGCCATCTTTGGCCCTAAATCGGAACCGCCGATGCCGATGTTGACGATGTTCCGGATGGGTTTGCCAGTATAGCCGAGCCAGGAGCCTGCGCGGACTCTTTCCGCAAAAGCCGCCATCCGCTGCAAGACCGCCTTAACCTCAGGCATCACGTCTTGATCATTGACGTAAATCGGCTGCTGGGAACGATTGCGCAAGGCGATATGCAGCACCGAACGGCCTTCGGTCGCGTTGATGGCCTGACCACTGAACATCGCCTCTATTGACTCCGGCAAAGAGAATTCTTCTGCCAGACGCAACAGTAGCCGCAGAGTCTCCTCAGTGATCCGATTTTTCGAAAAATCCAGCAGCAGGTCCTCGAATTCCAAACTGAATTTCTGGACCCGGTGCTGGTCAGCGGCAAACAAGTCTGCCAAAGTGCTGTCCTTGAGGGTGTTATAATGGGCGGCCAAGGCCTGCCAAGAGGGTGTGTTGGGATGGATGTTCATACGAAATTCTACCAAGTGAAGAATGCTCCGTTGGTGGTTAGGAAATTGCTAACGAGGGAAAACCGGGTTGCTCCAGGCGAAATTACCCTCGGAATCTTGAATTTGCAGACGGACATACGAGCCTTCCGGGAGAGCAGTCAAGTCAGCTTCCAAGTGACTGATGGTTTGCGGACGGCTGCCCGGACCGTCACTGTCGATGACCAGACCCGGTAACTTCCGGGGACGGTTGCTCAGTAAAATTACTTCCTGACAAGGCGAAAAATCAGCCCTGAAAATTCCGTCTTGGTAACTCAGGCTATGGATTTGCGGCTTCTGACTGGCGTAGAATTGGCCTGCCCGCAAGGCCTCCAGGATGGCGGTCGGGGTCTTGTCTCGCGCACAAATCATCGTATAGCCCCGGAACAGTTCCCGCTTGGAGTGGACGTCATCGACGGCTATAGCAGTGTACTTGGCACCAAAATCCAGGCATTCATCCCAGATTTGCATATTATAGGCCCGGCCGATATAGCGGGTGGCGCTATTGTAAACCTCGATGCCTAATGCGCCCTGGATGGTCAGGACTTCAGCCGAAGTCAAGCCACTCCAGTATGGGTGGGCGATGAAAAAACTGCCGCCAGTCGCCAGGATGGCATCTGCAGTCTCCTGAGCTTGCCAATCGCGATTGGCGGCAAAATCCTCCGGGATACCCAGCGCCAGGAAATGCCAAGTGATATCTCGCGGCCCCGCCGGGTGTAGCTCAATCCCCGAGAGAAGCGTCATTCCTAAACTGTCATAGCTGCTGATAGGATTGGCCTTCCAGTGGTCA
>CAZUCG010000022.1:0-13446 GCA_964619145.1 uncultured Lentisphaeraceae bacterium
GGGGGAGGAGGACTCTAATCTCCAGGACTAATACGAAGCACAAAATACGTTTTTACTAAACCAGTCGAATTTACCATTGCTATGGGATGGCTGTGATTGTTTTTAACCATATTGTAAGCATTTTCAACAACAGAAGCTAAACCAATTATTGATCAGGAGAAATGTAAAATGTTCAAAAAGCTCTTTCTGACTCTTGTCCTGCTGCTCGGCTTGGCCAATGCCGCCGAAAACAACCCGTTACGAACTCTGTATGTATCTCCGGGCGGTTCGGACGGCCAGGATGGCCTATCGAACGAGACTGCTTTCAGGAGCATAGGGCAGGCAGCCAAGAATGTCCAAGCTGGGGACTTGGTGCTGGTGCAGGGCGGCATTTATCGCGAAGAAGTCGTTGTAACTGCTTCCGGCACAGCAGAAAATCCGATTATCTTCCGGGTGGCACCGGATGAGACTGCCCTGCTGACTTGGGGCTGGGATTTGCTCGAGTGGCAAAAACAGGCAAACAGCCGTTTCATCTACGAGGCGACCTTCCCGTATGCGATAAATGTCCTTTTTGAACGCTCCAGCCTGGACCGATATCTTGAACTGCTCTCACCCGCACTGCTTGATATTCAGCCAGGGGCATTCTATTGTGACCGCGAACACGGCAAATTGCTTCTGCACGCCCGCGACGGCGGCGACCCCACTGACTCCGGGATTGTGGCAGTGCCTTATTACCAGGACGGTCACCCTGCCCCCGTAAATGCCGACCTCAGCAAAATTGACCGCTGGTCCACCGGTGTACGCCTATCTGGTGATTATCTCTCCTTCGAGGGTTTTGAGATTGCCTTCCATCCGGCGGCAGGGCGAATTATGCGCGTCGGCATCAGTGCCACCTTCTGTGCTTTCCGCAACAACACTGTCTATGGTGCGACAAACGGCCTGAAAGCGAGCTGGCGGGTGGCCGATGCCGTGCTGGAAAATAACCGCGTCTACCGAGTTGCCGGTGCTGGCATACAAATTGGCAGCCACTTCAAACAAGTGCTGGTCCGCAATAACTTCTTGCTGAATAACGGCCCCTGCGCGCCCTTTAAAGAACAGCTTTCAGCCACAGAAGGACATCCCATCAACTTAAATCGTTATGGCGGCGACGCAGATTCAACTGAACTGCAATTCCACGACAACCTGGTGATCTCCGCTGACGCGGCCCGGCGCTACGGCGTGATGCGCTGTAAAGGCGGCGTCGCCGGCCTAGAGTTGCGAGACAATATTTTTATTGGTGGCACAGTAAATATCTATCCGGTACCAGAAAAACCAGGCAAGATCAGCGGCAATACTATTGTTGATGGCACCCTGTATATCGGTTCTTCTGCCAGCGGCAAAGAATATCAGCCGGAAATCACCGCTAATCTAATTCTCAAAAACAGCGACCGTACATCTCCGCGCTTTGCCAATGCCGCTAAACACGACTACCGACTCTTGCCAGACAGCCCGCACCTCGGTTCCGGCGCCCGCCCCGAGCCCGCTCGAGTCATTTATGTCAATCCAGAAGTCGCTGCCGGCGGCGACGGCACCCTGCCGGAAAAGCCACTCTCGTCGCTAGTAGCAGCCCTGCAACGTGAATCAATCGACACCATCTATCTGGCACCCGGCACCTATCGCGAATCTCTCAATATAGGCGATAGAAAAAATCTCCGCCTTGCCGCAGATGCTTCCGGCGAGGTAGTTTTTTCTGCTCAGGGGCTGACTTTTTCTGGCTGCGAGAATCTGATCCTTGAGGACATTGTGTTGAAAGATGCCACCATCTTAATGCAAGATTCAGGACTGCGCTTTGAGAACTGTGTCTTTGTCGCTGCCGGATTGACGGCAGCCGGCGGCAAAGTCGAGCTGATCAATAATACTTTCGCCAGTAACACCACAGTCAAAACTGCCGGAACACGCGCAGTGCTGCGCAACAACCTCTTCTGCACACCTGGGCAACTCCCCGTTCTTACCGCTGGGGTGAGCATCAGTGAAAACAACTGCTTTAGCGGCGATTCAGCTGCGGAATCTCTACAGGCTTGGAAAAAATCCGTCAACGAGCGCTGGCCTAGTTTTACTGCCGCAGTAACTCTGGACGACGCGTACCGCCTGCCGGCCAAAAGTCGGCTGCGCTTCGCCGGGTTAGGATATCGGCCGATTGGTGCCAGAGCGCCGCTGCCGCCCATTCCGAATCTGAGCGTAGAGAACCTGGAGGTCGCGATGCTGCTGTCGGACCGTGCCCTGCTACGCTGGTCAACGCCTTACGAATACGCCGATGTGGAAATCACTTGCCGCGACACTGCTCAGCAAAAAAATCTCTTCGTCAAGCAAATCAAACAAGGGCCTTTTGCGGTGACCGCAAACACCTGCTGCCTGCGCGGTTTGACTCCAGGGACCGAGTATCAAGCCCAATTGAACTTCCGCGATCGCAACCACAGCGCAATCGAAAAAGCCGTATTGTCTTTCACCACTACGGCAGAAGAACAGAACCAGCCCAAAACCCTGTATGTCTCCGCTAGTTCAGGGCAGAACAACAACAATGGCTTGACACCAGAAACCGCCAAACAAACAATTGCCAGTGCGTTGCTGGAGGCCCGCCGCGGCGATACCGTGCTGATTGCTGCGGGCACTTATCCTGAAATGCTAGAAATCAACTGTGATGGCCTGACTCTGAAAGCTGAAAAGCCAGGCCAAGTGCGCCTGAGTGCACAGCGAGTATTTGATGTCCTGCTCCAGCTCAATCAGGTACAGGAGATCGTGATTGACGGCCTGATGTTCACTGATGTTTACTACACCGCCAGTGGCATTTCTCTAGGTATGACCGACGTCAGCAAAATTACGGTTAAGAACTGCATCTTTGACCGCAACCGCACTCTGGGGCGCGGGGCTTGTGCCAATGTCCAGCTCCGCGGCGTCGGGGTTGATGGCCTGACTGTCAGCAACTGCATTTTTGACTCAGGCTTTCACGGCATTTGGATTTCGCAAGGTGACAACCTCAAATACTTCAACAACACCTTCCAAGGCATAGGCATCAATGCCATCCATTCTGGCTGCAGTGACGACGCGAAAGTTGAGATGTTCAACAACATCTATGCCAATGTAGTCAGCAACCACCATTCGCCGGCAATCAGCGTAGGCGCCCACGGTCCCGGAATCTATTCCGACTACAACCTCTACTGGCACACCAGCAAAGTTTGCCCTCAGCAGAAGATTTATGCCTTTGGAGGTGGTGGCGGGCGCTCGTCCGCGCCCTGGACTGTGCTGCAGAAAGATATGTCGGAAACGCTGGAAGAAACGCGCAGCCGATACGGCATAGATGCGCACAGTATTTTCGCTGACCCATTATTTTCGGCCAGCGAAAAAAGCGACTTTTCCCTGCAAGACGGCTCGCCGGCAATTGCTGCCGGTCGCGCTGGCCAGAACATCGGCGCCGACCTCACGGTGTTTACCCACAACGCACAAAAATAACCCCAGAGTCGATTTATGGTTTTAAAACGATCCCATCAAGCGTGGGCTATAGTCAAGGGCCAAGTCAGGGGCCCAGTCAGCAAAGATTCTTCCGCTGTATCTAATAGCCCGCTTTCCGCAAATGAAATCGCTCAGATTTTGGATATGTCAGAATATGATACTCTCGTTGGAAAGTCAAGGTATTTAGCCAGGATTCATAAATACAATTTACATTCTAATAACCCTGACTCCTGTGCTTGGGACAGCTAATCAACGGCTGTTTCCGTTGGTTAGCTGAAAAATTTGACAAAGAATAAAAGAATAAATATTAGTATCATTTGTAATCTAAGTTCTTGATTATATATTGAACAAAGGTACTTTAAACGGGCCTCGTTCCGTCAGTAATTCTAAAACGAAGCTTCAGAAAAGAGTTTGTCTCGGCACTGTTTAAAGCACAGACTTGGAAACCAGCCGGAAAGTTTGCTAGTTAAATTATTTTTCTCGCCATCCCATAGCGTGTCGGTTTTTAACTGGCCTGAGAGCAAAAACGGTGAATTGCAGCCGTAGCCCGTAAGTCTTGGCATTCATCCCCGCCACCAGTGACGAAGCCGACAACGCTAAGGAACTGGGGTTAAGACGCACAACAAGATAAACACCCGTGGATGATCCGGCTTTTGTCGCTGAATTTTATCATTTTTTCTATATCCATTCTGATTCATTCTGTCTTCCAAACTGAAGGAGTGCTTTATGCAGACCACCGCCCCCCACAGCCGCCGATTCACCTTGATAGAGCTGCTAGTCGTTATTGCTATCATCGCCGTTCTGGCATCTATGCTGCTGCCGGCATTGAGCAAAGCACGTAGCAAAGCTAACAGCATCAGCTGCATCAACAATCTGAAACAATGGCATTTGGCCTTCAACGCCTACTTTGACGAATTTGACGATTATCTAGTGCCCCAGAGAGTCGCCAATGTCTCGTCAAATACACTCAGCAACTGGTACGCTCACGACACCTGGCTGGTCCATCAAGTCCGCCCTGGTGTGACCTCAACTTCTTGGGACAACGACAAGAATATCAACCAGTGTCCGGCTTGGGTTAAGATACTCGCCGACAGCACCGCTCCGAAAAAGGCGATGAGCTATGGGATCAATTACGCCATCGACCCATACAGTCGCTTTTATCTGGGAGGGACCAGTAATTTGATCAAGATTATCCAGCTAAAGAAGCCGTCTCGAACGATGATGCTGATTGACTCCAATGTCAACGGCAGTGGACTCAACCACTCTGATGACAGGTACATCAACCCCATTTACACCTACACTACTTGCCGAGTCGCCTACCGCCACGACGGCCGCACCAATCTGCTCTGCGCGGACGGTCACGTTGAAAGCTCGACCAAGCTGCTGCCGGTCGTCGCTGACGCCCCGTATATGCTCTGAGCTTTTGTAGCAACCGGCGGCGGCGGCGTCATCACCTTGATTCCGGGCCGCCATTACCCATCTTCCCCCGAAAGGTTCAAATGAAAACCGTGCTCTTTCTTTGCGTGTTACCTATGCTGCTCCTGGCCCAGACCAACAACCAGATCAAAATTGACATTGACGGACGTGAACAGGGTGTAACCTTCAGCAAGGCAGAGGCCTCCGCTGGCATCAAAAACTCCTTTGCCTCTTGGTTACCGGAAGGCGAACGGACACACTACCTGATCTTCCAAGGCAGCAAACCGCTGACTGAAACCTGGCAGGATTTCACCTTGCAATTCGTGCCAGATAAGACTGGGCAGGCCTATATTTCCGTTCGCGGACCGCTGCTGCGCGATCGTAAAGAACACAGCTATGTGCTCTACAAAAACTTTGTCGCTGGCGGTTGCGAGCTCAAAAATGGCGATCTCTCCGAGGTTTTAAACCATACCCCCGCCCATTGGGAGGCCCGCAAAGGGCTGCTAGAAAACACTCCGGAGGGCAATGTCCTCTATGGCACCCACGATCGCGCCATCCGGCAGAGAGTAGAGATGACCGCCGGCCAGACCGTGACCCTAGCCTTCTCCGCCAAAGCCGGCATCACTCTGCCAGCCGAAAAAACTCCAGTCGATTTTCCCGCTCCTGTCATCCTAGAAAAACGGGCGGCTGCCTCAATGCCAAAAGAATTTTACAGCTATTACGATGACGAGATCAAGCTACTACCCTTGGCACACAAGGGTATTCCCGGTGACAGCGTCGTCCTACGTGATCCCAATCGCCAGCCTAGGCGTCCCTGCCCTACACCGCTATTCACAGATCAGTCGCAAGCCGACAAAGTCGGCGCCCTAGATTACGCCCAAGTAAAACTTGAGCTACTGGATGAGGCAGGAACCGCGCGCCGGGCCGCAGTCCGCGTTGGAGTACCAATGCCGCGCGGCGCCCTCTTCAGCCTCGAGCACTTACGCCTGCTGGCACCTGACGGGGCGGAGTTGCTGGGGCAATTTACTATCACTGCCTTTTGGCCCGATGCTTCGATTAAGTGGGTTTTGCTTCAGTTCCAGCAACAACTGCAAGCCAACGAGCGCCAGGTCTGTACCCTTGAAGTCGGCCAGCGGGTACGCCGCACCGCACTGTTCAAGCCAGCTCTCTCTGTGCAACCGGCCAATGCCGGTTACACCGTCAAAACTGCCCGTTTGGAGGCTGCCATCACCCCCTCTGGGTCCACCTTCACGGTCCCCGGGCGCCCTCCCTGTCAGCTTGACAATCTCGTGCTGCGCAATGAGCAGAACGAGGCGGTTCACTTCCAGTCCACTAGTCTGAACATTGAAGAACAAGGGTCGAGCACGTTGACCTTGCGCCAGGAGGGAAGCTTCGGCACCCACGCCGCTGCAGTCATCCGTTATCGTTTCCATTCTGGCTCAGCCGAAGTCTTTTGTAGTGTCCACTACCTGAATAACGACCTCAGCTACGAATTCAGTGACATCAGTAGTCTGACTTGGCCACTCCGCCTGCCGGAAGCCTGCACCGACTTGGCCACCCGCATCAACGGCAGCAGTGAAAATTTCACTACGCCGGCCCGACTTTTCCAGAAAGACGATCAGATTCTCTCCCGCAATGGTGCCGATGCAGACGCCCAGCTGGAAGGAAGCCTACGCCTGCAGCTGGCCAACGGTGCCCTCGGAATCGGCTTGCGTGACGCCACTTGGCGCTACCCGAAAGCATTCAACGTCGCCAGCGATCAAGTTCTCATCGAAATCCTCCCCGACCAGGGCGGGCCGACCTTCGGCAAACATCTGCCGGCCTACCTGCGCTTCCCCTTCCTCGAGGGCAAATACCGCCTGAAATGGGGTATGGGCTTCAGCGAGAATATCTTCTTCGATTTTTCCGGCAACAGCACACTGGAACAAATTTCCGCCGCCACCCAACTCCCGGTCCTCGCCGTCGTCGAGCGGGACTGGTATTTCCGCTGTCAAGTCATCCAGGGCGCGGCACCGAGCAGCGACCACAGTTTCGCTGAATATGACCGCAAAGTCGATCAGGCTCTGGAAGGCCATTTACTGAGCAAGGCGGCTCAGCGCGAGTATGGCTACCTTAATTATGGCGACTGGTATGGTGAGCGCGGGCACAACTGGGGCAACAACGAATACGACTTGGCTCACGGTATGTTCGTCCATTTTATGCGTAGCGGCAACCGCAAGGCGGCCCGGCTGGCGACTCTGGCCGCTCAGCATCAGGCTGATGTCGATATCGTCCGCGCTTATAAAGACCCTTATTACCTCGGCGGCAACGCCGAGCATTCAGTCGGGCACACCGGCGTCAGCTATCAGATATTTGACCGATCCACCTGGACCTACCGCTATGATTACTCGTTCAGCGCTGAAAACGGCCACAATTGGGCCCAAGGGATGGTCAACGAATGGCAAATGCACGGCAATGCCTCAGTTATGCAATCAGCCATTATGCTGGGCGAACACATCAACAACTATATGGCACCTAACTTCAAAGTTCTCGGCAATCACGAACGTTCGGCTGGTTGGAGCCTCAAAAGCATTATGGCTCTCTACACCGCCACCTCCGATCCCGACTACCTCGAATCGGCACGCCTGATCATCGCAGTGCCACTGCGCGAACAGAATTTCAAAGATGGCGGTGCTTGGCCTCACGTCCTCCCCGCTGGGCATGCTGGTGGACATAAAAACACCTATGGTAACTGCACCTTCCTGATCGGCGTGCTGATGGAGGGGATGGTGCAATACCACCGAGAAACCGCTGATCCCAGCGTCGCCAAATCGTTGACTGCTGCGTCTGAATGGTTAAAACGCTCGTTTATAGATGATGAATTCGCCTGGCCCTACGCCAGCTCCATTGAAGGCAACGCCTACAACCAGGCTGCCCCGGGACTCAATATCCTGATCGCCCCCGCCGCCATCTACGTCGCCAACCTCAACCAGGATCGGCGGCTGTTCGAGATCGCCTCTATGGCGATGGACCAGCGCACCTTCACCGATATGGATGCCGCCGGCAAGGCACTCTCTATGGACTTGGGCCTAGTCTCAGGGCTGCTTGACGGACTCGCCATCTGGAACCGCAACAACCCCACCCAACCCTACCGCTATAACCGCGATGAGATGATCCGTAAATTTATGGACCCCCGGAAAAAAATCTTCAATTTACGCGGCCCTGACCGCAAGGTATTCGGTATTCGCTTGAAACAAGACAATCCACAACTGCAGCTCACTCGCCGCAAACACGGTGCCCGCCCTGACTTCAAAAGTGAATATACCTTACAGATCAGCACCGCCGACGGCACCATCCTGCACCAGGAGAAAAATCCGACACTGGAGCCGTTGCAGAAAAGTTTTCCACTACTGGGACGGGCCGGTGATCTCTGCACCGTCACTATTGACGATGATATGACTGCGACCTGGACGATTCCGGTCAGCGACGAGGTCGAGGTCTGGGCTGAACTAGTCCCCAACACCACTGTCTCCTGCCGCACTCGCTGTCGCTATTATCTGCAAGTACCGGCCGGGACCCGCGCTTTCACAGTCACCCTGGCAGCCGTTCACCCCGGCAGCTTCGGCGGCTTACTGGCTACGGCTGACGGCACGATACTAGACACCCAGCAAGGGTCTAAAGTCGGCAGAGCCGACCTTCCCTGGCTTAAGTCCTCTGACGCGGCGAAGGCCACACTGACCCTCAGCTCAGGCGAACTACCCGCCGACGTAGCCGGCGGGCATTGCCTACTGACCGTCTGGGCCAGCGGTGATATCGGCGTAGCCATCGATGGTATTCCAGCCCGGCTCAGCCTCGCCCCGATAACCCACTAATCACCTTGCCCATTGCATACCGGGCATTGGTGTAAGGCTCGGCGGGAGGCATACCCTATTCTCCCGCCGAGCCTTGCCCGTTTTTACCCGCACAATGGCAGGAAACAGATCATCAGAATAGGTGATAGCGTTCTCTGTATCGACACCGTTTCCCGCTTGTCGACGCCGGGCAGCAAGTAGCAGTCCTTGAGGTATAGCAAGAATATCAGGAAAGAGAGCCGAGCAAGAACGAGATTCCAGCACCCGAAAGTTGAAATCGAATACCCGAAAGTTGAAATCGAAAAATTATTTTATACTCCTTCCGGGGATTCAGTGTATTCAGTGGTTAATTTTGATCTCAGCAAGCCAGGCAGCAATGCAGATTATTCTGCCAGCGGGTTATTTTGCAGGAAGGTCCAGGCTGTCTGGAAACCTTGACTCGGCTGCAGGTTGCTGCCGTCAGTAAATACCGCAGTCATATTTTTAAAAGTGTCCGGCATCGCAGCTGTCGTGACTGGCGTATCTGCCAGAGTGGTGTTAACACTCCAGAAGGTGTAGTCGTTGCTGTCCATATCGTGTACCTGCATACAGTTCACCGATTCACCGGCATTGGCACTGACTGCAATCAAGTCAGGGCCGCCCTTCCAGATACGGGCAAAAAATTCATAGGTGCCGGTTTCCGGGACTGTGACCTTCAGCTGCATCGGCACTTTGGCGCCGGCTTTGCGGACTGCTCGTTGCTGCCCGGCATACAGGTCGCTGAAAGCCAGATAGCCGTCGGGCAGAGTCGCGGACTCCGCTTCGATGATTTGGTAATCGGCCGAGTTTTCGCCACTGGCCGTGAAAGGATTGAAGGTATTGGGCTTGGCTATGCAGATGGCGTCAATCAACATCCGGTCATAACGCGGTTCTAAGGCAATGATATTCTCACCTTGATTCAGCTCGAAGCGCAGCTCCTGGATGGTCCAGCGCCAATAGTCCTGCAAAGCGATAAAGACAGTATAGACGCCGGTCTGACCATCGCGCGGAACTTTGATGCTGGCATTACGAAAGCCGTCAGTGCGAATGGGGCAATGTCCGAGCAACTTCCCGTCTGGGGCGGTGAGCACCGCCTGGCCACGATATTTTCCGCTGTATTTCCGATATGGCCGGTTATACATCTGGACCTCGAAATCGCGGTCTTCTTTTTCAGTAAATTGGAACGCCAACACCGGGCAAGCGAAGATCGCCAAAGGCGAGTCCGGCACGCTTACGGGCGTGAAAGCGACATCGACGCCAGCGCTCGGCCGGTTGGAGAATTCCATTCCGCTATCGCGCATACCGCGCAGCAGGTCGGCGCTGCCCCAGAGGAAAGTCGGGTCATTGATACCGTATTCGAGTTGGAGAGTCATATCAGGGCCAACCAAGGCAGCGTAGCGCTGCCGACCGGCTATGCGGTCGGCCTGGGAGGCTTCGTCATAAAAACAGCAGCTGCGGTCGTTGGGGTAATTGCCCAAGATCATCAGGCCCTCTTTAGGATGCTCACCAAAAGAGGTATCATCAGGCCGTTGCCGCATCCGGATATAACCATCAAAGAGCTGCAGGTATAGCTCGCGGGCGGCGGGGTCGCCAGTCGTCTCAAAATACTCCCGCAGGGCGCGAATGCCTACTGTGAACATATACGGCCAGAGGGAGACAATATGGTCACGCTGAGTGCGGGTTACTTCGGCAATGGCTTTGGCACCACGCACGTAATCCCAGTTACCAGTAGCATCCCAGCCCTGCAGGCAGCCCAGCATCTGCCAAGCCGGTTGCCGCCAGTAGTGGATCAGCGTCTGCTGCGGCCAGGCCGGTAAGACCTGGCTGTGATAGCGCCCGACCTGGTCAGCAATTTCGATAATGCGTCGCGAGGCAGTGAAGAAGCCGTAAATCAGTGTTCCGTTAAACCAGGAATGTCCATTTGCGGCGTGACGAGTCGAAGTCCGCTCGAATTTGCCGTGCACATAGATATGCCCTGCCGCCTCGCTGTCGGAGTGGTTGATATCGACATCGGCGAAATGTCCGATGCAGGCCTCGGCAAAGGCGAACCAGTCGCGGCGCCCGCTGCGCAAGAATTGCAGAATCAGTCCTTCGTCGAGTGCGGTCTCCAGGTTATTAGTACCATCGGAATAGCCGGTCTCGCCATAGAAGAGCAGGTTCTGATGGAACTGCGGATCACGCAAGCTACGCTCAATTACTCGTTTTTGCCAGAATGAAATAGTCGCCTCTACGCTTTTTTCATAAAGGGGCCAGTTGGCTTCTGCAGCTGAGAGTGGTTGGCTATGCAGGGCGCCAGAGGCACACGTCCATTCAGCTGGTGCCAACAACAACGCTCTGGCCAGGAAAGTTTCAGCATCGGCTGCATTGCCGGAGCAGCCCAACAGCAGGTTATGAGTACGGGCCATACCGGTGTAAAAATCGACGCTGTCGCTAATCAGCATTATGCGGAATTCGGCGTCGCTGGCCTGCAAGGCCTTGGGGGCATTCTGCCAGAAATCACGGATGGCCACAACCAGTCCAGACGGGCCAGCCAAGGCGACTGCGCCGGGAGTCTCCTGGCCGCTGGCCGTTACAGTGCCATTACCATCGATCAGGGTAAACGGGAAATCATTACGCTTGGCCTGGACAGATTTGACTGCGGCATCAAGACGCCAGTTCCCAGCAGGCAGAGCTTGCCATTGCAACAAAGCATCTGCGCCACTCTGCAGAATCTTGCCGCCTTGCAGTTCAGAGCCGGACAGCACCAGGCTAAAGTCATTGACTCTCCCTTGGTCAGCATTTGCCAGGCGCAGGACAGGCTCTAGTTCAAGGTAGTCACAACCGGCATAAGCGACAACCCGAATAGTGTAAGCAAAGCCAGCCACGCCAGCAAACGTGCCGCTGATTTTTATTTCGCCGCGTACCGGGCCGTTCTCTTCGATGCTGACCTCCGGCTGGCCTTGTGGCAGCGCGCCATTGAGCTGCAGTCGGGCAGCGCTAAGGCCGCGGCCGGCGGCGGTGATGCTCAGCAGCACTGCCGTGCCATCGGCCGGAATCAAGGCTTGCAGCGCACCGGTGTTGATGCGGATACCTTCCGCCACGGTGCTAAGCAACGGCGCGCTAGCTGGCTGACTACTGGCAGCCCTCTGCGGTCCATAATGCAGTTCGAGTTTTTCGCCAGCGGCGGCCATGGTTGAGACTTGCAACCACTTGACCGAGCCATCGGCCCACGACGCCAGACGCGCAGTCTGACTGGGACGGCCAGCGAGATTGGCGTGTTGCGGCTCGCGCAACACACCTTTCGGGAACGGCACGCCTTGGGTGATGCCACGTCGCCCGGCGGGGGCCGCAACAGCGGTATCGACGGTCAGCGGCAGCACACCGCGCTGTACTTCAAGAGTTGGGTCGGGACGGGTCGCCGGCAGTTCTGGGCCCGGCTCCAAGAATTCGGGTGCTCCTTCGGGTGCAAAGAATGGGTCCATAGTCAGCAGCAACTGCTGCGCGGTAGCGTCTCCGTTGACGCTCAGTTCCAGTTCCTGGGGACCGGCGGGCAGCAAGAATTCCGGCAGCACTGGCCTTATCCAGCGCTTCTTGCCGCTAGTATAACCTTGGAATGTCCATTCACCGGCAGGCGTTTTAATTTTGTACTCTGAATTCGGCTCGACATCGGCTTGCAGCCAGAGGTAGTACTCACCTGGGGACTGTACGTCGGCACTGAGGCGGTTCAAACCAGTGCGTAAGTCGGAGAATTGCAGATTGTCTTGAGGGTTGATTTCGGTCAACGAAGCTGAAGCGAGCATCAACCGGCGCCCGCGGGTAATCCGCCAAGTACTGGTATTAGGGTTCACCACACAGACCTCGGCCTCATCGGCTTGTTCATTGTAAAAGACCAGCGTCAGAGGCACCCAGCTAGAGGAGCGAAAGCTTTTTGACTGTGTTCCTCGTTGCGCCTTGCCGTTGATATAAAAGGTAACCACGACATTGGTGCCATAGACGAAAGAATCACGGTGGAGCAGCAGAGTCAGCGAATAACTTTTGCCTGGGGTGACCGGCACTCGTTGGCTCAGCCGACCGGCCTTGGCGGTCCCGGACATAGTCAGAATCTCTAGGCAGGTCCGGCCATCCACGACGCTCTGGCGCAGTGACTGGGCCTTTATTTCGGCATTTTGTTGCCAGCCTGGCACGCTGCCATCTTCTGCCAGCTGGAACTCGCCATTACTGAGCAAATTCTTGCCAAAAAGAGCTGCGCTAAGCAGGCAACAAACAAAAAACACACCCACCCCAAAAGACTTCGACATAATGGCTAACCCCTAGTTAAAAAAATATTTTACGCTCAGCGTCCGGTAAAGAAGACAAGATTTTTCGCCACACCGACGGGTGCGGCATTACGGGAGATTGACTCTGCGTGTCCATCGAAGAAGCTGACATTGCACATTCCCCCGTGGTCGAAGCCCATCAGGGTAACACCCTGCAAATGATGTGCGCCACCGATGCCATCGGCAGTCATAGCGCATTTGGCCGGGTATTTAAGTGCAGGGATAAAGAGCGGTCCAAAATAGTTAGCCGGGTTGTGATGGGCGTGCTGGGTATTGGTGTTATAGGTACCCCATTTTTGTGCAGCATGGACGGCATTAGTATGGCTGTAGCCATTGTTCTGCATATAATAATCGACCATCGTCTGATTTTCCGGGCACTGGCAGATGGTATCAGTCTGGATGTCGTTGGCGATAGTCCGGCC
>CAZUCG010000023.1:0-13315 GCA_964619145.1 uncultured Lentisphaeraceae bacterium
AGGCGTGGTAGCCAAGTGGTAAGGCAGAGGTCTGCAAAACCTTTATTCACCGGTTCGAATCCGGTCCGCGCCTCCAAGTTTTCTGTCGACGTCTTTCCCGGTATTCGTCGGCATATTACCTCAGCCAATTTTGGTTTGAGGTATTTTTATATGTTTTTTTTATATTTATCTTTTCTCCTTGCCGGCGGGGGTTTCAAAGCAAAGTCGTTCATGGCCAGAATGAATCATATTGTCGAAGAGATTGACGATTCCTTATTAGACCGCAAAGCGAAACGCCGTCTTGCCAAGACGCGGGCTCAGCAGCAGTTGCAGCAACAGCAGCAGCAACAACAAAAGCAACAGCAGCAGGCGAGCAAGCCTAAGGCTGAGGAGTCTGGCCCGGGCGACGACATCATGAGCCGCATCGCTCTTTTATGTCAGGAGCAAGACTGGCGCGAGGCGCTCTCTCTTTGCCTGCAGGGCATTGCCCAGGCCGAATCTGAGGGGCGCAGCGATGCCGCCCTGGGGCTGCGCATGGCTAGCCAAAAGATAGAATGTTCATTGCGCCGCCAGATGGCGGCAGCCTTCATTGTCAGCGCTAAAAAACTGTTGAATAAGGAGTATCTCCTGGATGTTTGCTAATCCTGAAAAAGCCCAAGGCGCCAATCCGGCAGAAGTGTTTACGCGCATGCTCGGTGAACTGTCCTGGGCGAATTTGCTCGCCTATGTTCAGGCTAATGTCGCATTGCATAAAATGTGCACTATTGGCGGACACCGCTTGGAGCCGAAAAAACGTCAGCGTCTGGAAAAAATTATCAGCCGTGAAGCCGAAAAAAACGAATTTTCAGAGGCTAGCTGCAATGGGCTTTTTGCCGTTTGGTATCCTGTGCATGAAGAGTTGCATAACAAGCTGGAGGAGTATTTTCACTCCGATGAGTATATAAACTATCGCAAGGAAAACCAACTTGGTGACGATGACTATGTGCTCAGCGATGAGAAGTTTGCCGAGTTTTACGCGGTGCGCGAGCAGCCTGCCTGGCGCATACTGCTGCATTTCAGTCCGCTAAAATTTAGCGACACCCAGGCCGAGCAGATACTGGATGAATCCCAGGGTAACAGTGATTTGCTTGAGCAAATTGCCCAGCAGGCCCAAGAGCTGGAACAACTGCGCCGGCGGGACGCACAGCTAAGCGCCGAACAGGCACGCTTGCAAGAGCAGCAACAGGCCGCTAACGCCGAGTTGCTCGAGCTGAAAAAACAGCTGCGCGTCATGCGCGGCGAGCGCGAGGCAATGCAGCAGAAATATGACAGCTCCCAAGCCGAGGCAAGGCATCTGCAACAGCGTTTGCAGGAAAACGAAAGCCAGCTTGGCCTGCGGCAAACCGAGTTGGAAGAGGGCTTCAAACGTGATATGGCACGGCTGCAAAATGACTTCAACCGGGTCTCTGAACAGCTTGCCGCCTGGCAGAGCAAATATGAGGAGCAGCGGCTCTTGAACCGCGGCCTGGAACGCAACTCGGTAGAGGCCGACAAGGCCAAAGCCCTGGCCGAGACCGAATCGACACGCCTGAGCGCCGCAATGGAGCGTAGCAGTAAGTTTGTCGACCTTTTGCTCTCACGCATCGACTGGCCAAAGGTAGGCGCCGCCATGAAAATGAACCCCACGCTGCGGCGTAATTTCAATAGCCTGGTGCGCAAGCTTAACTACGAGGAAGACCGTAGCCTGACTATAGAAGGCACACTCACCGAGTTTTGGGAAAAACTCAACAAGAGCGAAGAGGAGCTGGTGCGGCGCTTGGCACAAAGCAATACGCTCGAGGTCATGGCGGGAGACCTGCCGGCCTTCTGGGAACAGGTCTCGGAGCTGTTTAGCGATGTACAGATAAACCTGGAGGCGCGCAGCTTCATGCTGGGCTTCCTGCAGGAAATATTCTTCCAGAGCATCGAGCTGGAAGACCTGCAGGAACCCGTAGTTCCAAAAAACAAGCTGAAAAAATAAATCCGCTCTTGTTTTTTACGAATTTCCGAATTTTGACTTGCACTTTTTCAAAGCGGCGGTATTTTATCTTTCATCAGTTCATCAAGGGCGACTAGCTCAGTTGGTTAGAGCGCTACCTCGACACGGTAGAGGTCACAGATTCGAGTTCTGTGTCGCCCACCATTTAGACCGCCTTAAATTCAGGCACCGGGTGTTAAGCCCAGTAGTTGAATTTAAGGCGGTTTTTTTGTCTCTTACTGAGGATACACTTATAGGCATTTCGACTGCACTTGTTCTTCACTCGGGCGGAGCTGGGGCTCTGCATTCCCAGCTGTTTATGGCCCGCCGGCAGCAAAAGAGCATCCCCTCTTGAACTGCCCCAGCGTGCCTGATGCACTCGCAAGTATGAATCAAACTTTGCCGCAAGACTGGTTGGCAAGATAATCCTTGACGGCATTGGCGGAGGCGGGCCACTTTTTGATCTCGCGGGCACCTAGGATGATGACTCCCTCAATGCGCTTTTGGGCCAAGAACTCGCGCGCTTTTTCCAGTTGGTAGCAGAGCAAGTCTGGCGCTGTGCCGATATCGCTGCGGCCGTACTCGTGCAAAAAGATGCCCAGGATGATAGGCTTGCCGGGGAAATTCTCCTCGCACTTCTCGAGATTCTCCTCGATATTGAGAATTTCTTCCTTATGCCAGTGCCAGAGATTCACCACGTCGATGAATTCTTGCACCAGCCGGAAGTGGATCCGGCCCAACTCGTGCACGTAAATCACGCCATAGACCTTGAGGGCGTCGTTGTATTTCTTGACCCCGCGGTAAATCTTCTCAAACCGCTCTGGTAAAAGCGCGTAGTGGAATGAAGTGCAGAAGTCATCGCACATCGCCCCGACGATATTCGGATATTGCAGGGACAGGCGGCTCAGCAATTCGGCATTCTCTCCCTCGCTATTGGCCAACGCGCCCGGCGTGCGGCAATTGCTATTGACCTGGCAGAGCATCTTCTGGTACTTGCTGTGCAGAGACAGCATCGTATCGGTCGTCGGACCATAGACGTACACCACATTCTGGGCTTGGAAAAAATCCGCGCCGCGGACCAGTGCGTCGTCGGCCATTGAGCCACCCCAGTACGGCGTCGGACCACCCCAGACCCAGACCTCATCCCCACTCAACTGAGCCAATCTGTCAGCAGCAGTGCGAGGGGCTTGAGACAAAATTTGGCTGACGATCTCATCGACCGGCTGGTTCACCGCTCGTATTTTTTCATACCAAGTGTGGTCCAGTTCGCCTATCAGTGGATCGTCATCGACATAGCCGGCCGGCCGGGGCGCGCAGCCTCCACCCAGGCGATAGTCAGCTGACTTGCTGAGTTCGCTTCGCCGAGCGATTAGTTTTTCGAGGGCATAATCTAATTTCAGCTGCAGCTCGAGAGGAATCTTCATTCTTTTGCCTTTCATTAGTGAATTTACAAACAGGGTCTAACACGATAACTACACGCTTGCTGAATTTCGACAGCTATACTAGAGGGCAACCAAAAAGCCTAAGATAATTTTAACCACTAAAACCGCAAAAAATACAGAAGATCAGCAAGAGGAGATACCTATCGGCAGATTGGCGCAGATTTTTGTATAGCAGAATTTTACCACAATTATGGAAACTTGAGTGATGAAGAGATATTTTTTGGCTGGGGTCTATACTACCTATTGCCTGGAAGTTCTTTAGCGTTAGTTTTTCAGTCTTCGCATTGGTCGAGATCCTCGGCGTTTCGGGGCTCTTGCGCCCGCCCCCACTGGCCCGGAAAAACTCTGGCAAAATATTGCTCGCCGCGGCAGAAAAATTGTTTTTTTCGCTGTTCGTTCTCGTATTTTCGGCAAAAAATATGCGGCGCTGCTAAACTATGCGGCAGCCCCTGAAATCGCGTAGCCTTGGAGTCACGGAGCCTCACTCCGCCCTCGTGGAGAACTGTGCCGGCGAAATTCCGGGTTAACTTTGTCTCCAGGCAAGTTTTTCTGTTGCCGCGCCGGCAAGTTTTTGTTCTTGTCGCATTCCTGCTGCTGTGGATGCGGTATAAAACTAACCCGGATTTGTTATTTTACAACTCGGAAATGATTTTCTCAAGCTGAAATGCTGACGCCATTGGCTGCTGCGTTCGAGCAGAAAGCTTCTGCTGGGATTTTGCCACTGCTGCTAGAGATACTATTGATTCGTAGATTCGAGTGCAGCAGCAGTATGAACTACTGCGATGTTGGCGGCGGCGTTATCCTGAGTGGTGGATTTATGCGTCGTTTTAAGATCCAGTCTTGCTGATATCAAGGTAGGTTTTCGCAGGCCCTAGTTGCTCTGGGTGCGGTCAGAGCTTTGTGACCCGGTAGCACTTGGCGCAGCAAACCCTAGCAGAACAAGACGAAATTCTGAAATCCGCGGAGTAATTTCTCGGGCAAATGGTATATTATATAAAATCACGAGGTCGCTGACTGGCGGCAATTGCTTCGTCTGCGGCATTACTTTCAAGTCGAGAATCTTATGGATGATTGTTTCGCTCAATTGCCAGTCCTGCATTCTTTTGGCGTGCGTTTGTTCGATCTGTTCTGGCGGACGCATTTCCACGAGGACCCAGTGTGCGAATTCCATTTCATCAGGCACGGTAAGTTGCGGCTGGAATTTGCTGAACAGGGCTATGACGCCGGCCCAGGCGATGTGGTCATCATACCCGCCAACACCCGACATTGTGATAAGTTCGACCCTAGCCGGGAATTCGAGGTCTTTATGGCCTCATTTTCTTGGATAAATGCAGAGGAGCAATTTTTTGCCCGTTTGCCGGGGCCGATTATCCACGTCCACAATGATGAGCAGCGCGGTAAAATCCGGCAGGCGCTGGCGGGGTTGTACCTGGGCGGCAATCTTGATACTGCTTACGACCAGCTGCTCTGTCGGTCTATATTTCATACTGTCTTGTTATCGGTAATGAAGATCGCGGCCGGGCTGGACAAAGCAGTCTCATCGACCGAGCAACTATCTGCTGCTGATAAAAAGAAGCATTGGTTGATTGCCGAGGTGAAAGGCTATATCGACCGCAACTACCAGCAACAAATCACCCTAGATGAATTGGCCTCTTCATTGGCGGTCAGCCAATACCACTTGTCACGTGTTTTTAATGAAGAAAGCGGCTTTTCTCTGCCGGAATATCTGACTATGGTCCGGATGGAACGGGCTAAAATCTTGTTGAGCGAGGGGCGACTGAATATATCCCAGGTCGCTTATCAGGTCGGCTATGAAGACAGCGGCTATTTTTCCAAAGTCTTCAAGAAGCACTTCGGTCTCAGCCCCAGCGCTATCACTTTATCGCAACCAGCCAGGAGAGTCTGAGCAATATGTGGCCCGCTACAATAGAAGTCTCCCTCGATAATATCGTCGCTAATTGGCAATTCTTTGCCTCGTTGCGTCCTAACTGCCGGATGGTGCCAGTAATCAAATCTGATGCTTATGGACACGGTTTGCCGCAAGCAGGCCTGGCATTGCAAAAAGCCGGCGCTAGTCTGCTGGCAGTTTTTACGGCTACTGAGGCCGGTGTTTTGCGACAGGCAGGTTTCAGCGGTGCAATCTGGGTCTTGCAAGGGATTATGCCCGAGGAAATTGCCTCGGTCGCGCAGCTATCGCTGACTAGCGCCTGTTGGAGCTTGGAGAATGCCCGCCTGCTCTCAGAATACGGCCAGGCGCACGGCCTGACTTGGCGTTTGCACTTAAAAGTCGACACCGGTATGAGCCGCTTGGGCTTCTTGCCAACTGAAGTGCCGGCGGCTTTGGCGGCCTTGCAGACATTGCCGAATCTCGATATCTGTGGTTGCTTCTCCCACTTGGCGGTCTCAGCTCAGCCGGAGCATCCGGTTACTCGTCAACAAGTGGCCGCCTTCAGGCGAGTATTGCGAGAGTTGCCGGAAAGTTGCCAGGAGAATCACCTCTGCGCTACCGATGGCATCCTCAATGACCTTGCGCCGGAGTTACCGTTCGCCAGACCGGGAATCGGTTTGTTCGGTTATCTGGCAACGTCGGCTTTTGCCGGGAAACTGCTGCCGGCAATGAGCTTGAAGTGTCGGGTCGCGTCGGTCAAGTCCGTCCCGACGGGAGCGTATATCTCCTACGACTGTCGGCAACAATTGCAGCGCGATAGTCGTTTAGCGGTGATACCATTTGGCTATGCCGATGGCTACCCACGTTGCTTGAGCAACGCCACAGCAGTGCTGTTACGCGGCCAACGAGTGCCAGTCTTGGGCAGTATTTGTATGGGGATGATGATTGCAGATGTGACCGAAGTGCCGGGCGTGATGGCTGGCGAAGAAGCAGTTCTCCTGGGACGGCAAGGCGAGGTCAGTATTACGGCTGACGATTTGGCGGCACAGGCCAAGACTATCGCCCACGAAATCCTTTGCGGGTTGGGCAAATATCCGCGGCGTGTCTGGCAGGGACGCTAATTCTCGCCAGGCATCCGTAAATCAGGGCGCTAATTGTCCCCCAAAGCAGAAATTCTGCGCAAACCAAGGAAAGAACAATGCGTCTTTCAGTAATAATTCCAGTATACAACGAAAAGTCTAGCATTATCGAAGTCATTGAGCGAGTCCGGCAGTGCGGCGTGCCGAAATTGCAGATTATCGTAGTTGACGACTATTCACAAGATGGGACCCGCGAACTCCTGCAAGCCTTACCGCCGGCCGAAGATTTGCTGATCACCTACCACCAGGTCAATCAAGGCAAGGGCGCGGCCATCCGCACTGGGCAGAGCTTGATCTCTGGTGATGTGGTAGTGCTACAGGATGCCGATTTGGAATATTCTCCGACTGAATTCCCCAAGATGTTGCATTTTATCGAAAGTGGCAAGGCTGATGCGGTCTATGGCAGTCGTTATTCCGGTAGCACCACACTGGTAGATTCGTTCTGGCATTTCTATGGCAATAAACTGATTACTGGATTTTTCAACCTAGTAGCCAATTTACACTTGACGGATATGGAGACTTGTTATAAGATGATCCGAGCTGATATCTTCAAATCTATAAAATTAACCAGCAATCGTTTTGGTTTCGAGCCAGAGGTGTCCGCCAAGTTGGCCAAGAAGCGCTGCCGGATTTACGAAGTTCCCATCGAATATCGGCCCCGACGCTACGGAGAGGGCAAGAAAATCGGCTGGAAGGACGGCGTCGCGGCGTTCTGGCATATCATTAAATTCAATCTCTTCGGCTGACCTAGGGCTGTGTTTCTAGACCCGAGTAAATTCTGCAGCCTCAAACAACAGGAATGTACAGACACAAATGGCAAAAAATAATCGCTTACTGACGAGAAAGACACTCCGTGAGGATGACAGCCGCGCTTGGTGGCTGCTGGTAGCCGCACTTTTCCTGTTGCGGGTGACGCCGTGGAGTATGGCGGAGCTGTGGTTTGACGAGGTGCTGACATTGCAGTACTTCGCCATCGGGAACGAAGAATCGACCTTCTGGGGTATCTTTCGCAACTACATAATGGCCAACAACCACTTCCTTAATAGCGCAGTCTATTGGTGGTGGGTGAGATTCCTGGATTTTAATTTCACGGCCCATATTCTGCGCTGGCCATCGCTGTTTTTTGCTTTGGCCACGCTGACCGTGGTGGTGTTGCATTGGCGCTATTTCTTGGGACGGCGCTGGGCAGCACTAACCGGAGTGATGTTGGCTATCAGCCCAGTGTTCGGAGCTTTCGCTTATCAAGTCAGAGGATACTCATTGGCGATGTTCCTGGCCACGCTCGCCGTGTCCGGAGTCCTGGAAATACTGTTCGGGCAGTCGCGACGTGGGCAGATGCTGGCGTGTATAGCCTGTTTCCTCCTGCCGCTGGTGATGCCGAGCGCGGCGATGCTGGCACCTAGCCTGGCGTTGCTCATATTCTGGCAACAGCGGACAAGCGGGAAAACCTGCTGGCGGGCGCTGGCAGCGGCCGCGCCGTGTTTGCTGGCCGCGCTGTTGGGCGGCGCATATTACCTGACTATCTGGGAGCAATTCCAACGAGCTAGCCAGGACGCCGGTGGTTGGACGAGTACCGGGCAGGCAGCCGGAGCAGTCGGATTGGGGTTCTTCGGGCATCTCGGCTTTTTCACTTTGCCGTTGCTGGGCGGCTTCCTGGGAAAGCGCTGGCGGGGAAAAAATACGCTTGGGTTCCTAGGCAGTCTTGATCGGCAGTTGCTGCTCTGCTGCTGTTTGCCAATCTTAGGGCTGTTGTTCTTGCGGGTCGGTGGGCGGGCGCCTTTCCCGCGCGTGTTCTTGGTCTTTCTGCCGGCCATTACCTTGGCCGCGGTCTGGGCCGCGCAACGCCAGAATTGGTTGCGCCAGGCGAGGATTATTTATCCCGCGGTGGTGATGTTATTGACTGGCTGTCTAGTGGAGAACTATTGCAGTTTTTTGACTCGCCGGCAAATAGCCGCTGGCCAATCGCCCCAGAATTTACTGCAACAATATTATCGCGGGGCTTCTGACAGTCGTGAAACGGTGTCTTTTCTGAAGGAAAATCGCTTGGCTATGGGCAGCCTGGTGCTGGTCAATGAATTTGACGCGACCAGTTTCCGCTTCTATTGGCAGCTCTCAGAGCTGCCGCCCCAAGCAGTCTTGGCGGCAAATATCGCGCCAGAGAATTTTTGGCAACAGCAGCACTTGGCCCAGATGCAGTTATTTGTCCTGGCCCGTAATGAAAACGAGGCGCAACGGATGTTCGCTCAGGCCGGTCACCGTGGCCCGTTTCATCAAGTGCTGAAAACAGACTTACGCACCCTGTATGCACCCGGCATTCGCAGCCGCTCCCAGCCTTCGCAACTCGAGCAAGAACAACTGCCACCCGAACAGACCTGGATTAAAGAATAGCGTTTGCCGACCACCAGACTGCTGACTTGGGGAGCTGACGATTAGGGTTGCTCCTCGCCAAAACGCTGATATTCGTATTTGCTAATATATTCCTGCATACTCTGCAATTCAGCGGGCTGGAGTTTGCCGCTTTTGGCCGCCAATCCTAGTAACTCTTGCGCGGTGCGGTTCGGCTGAGGAGGCAATTGCAGGCGCTTTTCCCAGTGGCGCGCAAAAGCCGCATAGCTTTTGGCCAGCCGGAGCTGCCGTGGCGTTAAGGGCAGGAGACTGAGCTGGCGCTTCTTTTGCCAATAACGGTATTGGAAGAATGCCAGAACCAGGGCAGCGCTTATGCCCAGCGGATTCCAAAAAAGCCGCCACAGCAGCTGCAGCGCCGAGACTACCGCCATAGCCATAAAACCGCGTTGGACGTCAGCCAGGGTCTTGCCCCAGAGATGCTTTATGCGGTCCCAAAATGCGCTCAATGCGGTCCATTCCTGGTCGTAGCGGCGCAGCCCGTCCAGCGGCGTCGGGTCGATGCTCAGCCAGCGCTGGCGTAGCTGGTCATACGCTTCGGCCCAGGCGTGAGCGTGGCCTTGTCGGGCGACAAAATAGCTGCCGCTAGGGTGTCGCTCAACGCAGACAAAGCCGGTGACGTAGCGGGCGGGGATGCCGTTTTGCCGTAACAACAACACTGCGGCGGAAGCGAATAACTCGCAGTGGCCAGCGCGAGTCTTTTGCAAAAAATGCACTACCGGGTCGCCAGGCACCTCAGTGAGTTGTCGGCGCCCTTGTCGGGCCGAGGCTTGATAAGCCTGGCGGAGTCGCCGGCGCAGACTGGGCAAGGCAGTCTTAGACGCGGCCGCCGAATGCGCATCTTTGTAAGTCCCCAAGCGATAAACGAAATTCTCCTGAAAAAATCTCGCCAGCAACAAAAATCGTTCTGGGTCTGAGGCAGTTTTTTCCCAACCCGGGAGTTCCTGACAGAATTTTTCCAGAGCTGGCTTGATAGCTTCTGGGATGCCCAGGTACTGTTCAGCGACGCGGTCATTTTCGCGTGGCAAGTCGAAAGCCGCCAGGACATTTCGCTCAAAAGGCGTGTAGGCGCTGTAGCCGGCCTCGCGCTTCCATTTTTCAGTTTTGATTTGGCCATTCTCGCCGACGCTGAGCGATTCGGCCGCCAAGTCGATGCCGGTAAATGGCGAGGGGACAGGTAAATGTGGCGAATATAGCCCGCTGGCGTAGTAGATGTCCCATTTGGCATAGCGGCTAGCCTGCACGTCTTGCCGACGGTATTGGCTTAAGGCGAGTAGTCCCTCTTGCTCGGTAACCTGCAGTGGGATCGACATCGCCTCTGTAGGGTTGTTCCAACGTCCTTGCTCATAACGGCTAAAACAACGGGAGCGCAAGTAGCCGGGTGGGCGTTCGCCGATGACCCGCAGTAAGACTCGCCTTTCCTGCTTACCGCCATCGAACCAGAAGGGCAGATTCAAGTCAACTTCATCAGCAAAGAATGGCCGGATATTTGGTCGCAATTGACGGATCAATGAATACCCGCCCATCGAGAGCAGGGAATATTCAAAGTCACGGATTTGTTGCTCGTATTTTTTATGCAGCGTCAAAACGCTCCAAGTCGTGAGCGCCAATAGTAGCAGGCTGATAGCTTGAGCCCAGCGGAACAGCGCTCGGCCGCTCTCAGAACGCTGCCGCTGCTGAGTCAGCCTGAGCAGCAGCAATGACAGCAGCGATTCTATCCCAACCAGGTAATTGAACGCCAAGCGGTAGTTGGTGTTAATCCAGTCATTGCCCCAGAGCCAGCGGGTGTTGAGGTGATTGAACTGCATAACGTCACCGCCGGTACCGAGGATAAAGATTACGGCAGTCAAGGTAGCGCCACAGGCTAGGCTGGGGTAGGGGAATAAACAGCAGACGATCGCAATATTCAAGGCAAAGGCACAATAGTACTCAGGGCGAAAAAAGAAACTGAAGAAGCCCAGCCGGCCGCGTTCAAAAGGAAATAAGTATGCTAAAATAGTGCCGAGGATGATGGCTGCCAGTAGGCTGTAAGTCACGCTGCGGTCAGTGACCGCAAACGCCTGCCGCTTGGTAAAAAGCACGGCAATTCCAACGACCAGCTGCAGTGGCAGCTGCGGCAAATCAGCGAGCAGGCCGATAAAGGCGGCGGTCAATAACAGCTGCACGCTGACGGTGATTTTGCCAGCGAGGCTGAGTGGCAGAGGTCGAGGGTCGGTTGGTGCATTCATTGGGTAGAAGTCGTGCAGTGGCAGGGCGAGGTGTAAATGCTAGCAGGCGATTACAGACCCTACTAGCAGAGAAGATTACAGTTGCAATTGCTCAGTTCGCTGAAAATTCCAGGAGTTTTCCCTTGCTTTGCTTAGGAATATCAATTATCCTTGATTCAGGAGCAGCGGGGTTGCAAAAATGAGCGATTGCTTACAGCCGACTGATTTTTCCGGCCAGGATATCAGCCGGCTTGAGGATGGTAGTACCCTCAGGGGCGTCCCAGCCAGCACCAAGTAAAATCAATTTGACCGCGACTTGGCGCTGAAGCAAATTTTGCAGAAATTCCTGACGCTCTTGGTCGTACCCGAGCAAAATTACTACAGCGTTGCCTAGGCCGGCAATCTCATCGAGAATCTCGGCATTGAGCTTTTGCAAGGTGGGGTCGCTCTCCGGCTCGACTTCTGCCAGGACATCCAGCAACGCGTTGAGGGAAGCGACGTGGCGGCCGAGTCGCAAGCGTTGGACTACTTGGCCGGCAGCGAAGAGGTCGATTAAACAATCGCCATCGAGCAAGAATTTAGCGACTGAGGCCGCCAGTGATAGCGCCGCTTCCAACTCTGGCAGCGGCCCATCAAAAAATGCGGTTCGCTGCGTCTTGTTGCGGGCAAGCAGCTGTTTTAGGCGCAGCCACCAACTGCTCGTGGGCGGGCGTTGGTTGATGCAGGTGTCGACAATCAAGGCAGTGCGGCTGATGACTTCGTCCTTGTATTCTTTGACTACTAAATCACCACGACGGGCGCTGCTAGCCCAATGGATATGCTTCGGGTTGTCACCCTCGTGATAATCACGACAGCCCTGAAAATCCAGGAAGTCATTAAGCGTCATTACTCGGGCCAGACCGCTTTTCTGCAATTTTTTTCCCGGTGGTAGCTGCAGTTCTTGCAGCGGATTCCAAGCCGGGTGGACAATCAGGCTGTCGTGCTGACGCTGACTGCTGGAATGACGGCTGATGCTGAAGGGAAAATCCGAGGTGCCGATAGTCAGGCCAAGGTAATACTTCCCCCGTTGGCGGGCGAGATAACTGCCCTGTAGCTGCAGTTGAGCGCGCCCAGACAGGCTGCTTAAAGAGGCCGAACTCAGGCAACGGAACCAGCGCTGACCCAAACCGCGGTCCAGCTGTAACCAGAAGATGGGCAGCCAGCCGCGATTTTTGATTATATATCTGATTTGGAATGGCTGCCCGGCGCAGGCGCGCTCCGGCAACAGCCGAGTGATCTTCAGCCGCGGCCAGAAGATAATTCCCAGAATCGCGTCGCATAAGAATACGGCCAGGCTGACTAAAACCATTACCCGGACCTGCGCTTCCGGAATTAAACTGCTGTGTAACGCAAACAACGCTGCCGCTGGCAGAGCACAGAGGGCCGGCAGGCTGAATAGCCGCGTCCCCCAACTGAGTCCCCACCAGAAGCTCATCGCAATGGGGGAGCGGTACTTATGCCCCGTGGGTCGGCGTGGATAGCAACGTGGTCCATCCAGGAACCAGGCCATTCGGCGCTGATAATGGCCAGAAAGCCAGAGCCAGAGGGCCAGCCAGGGCGGATTTACTTTTGCTGGGGTAGTGGCAGGCATAAGTAGAATAATGTTGACGACTCGGTATTGTCCGCAAGTCCCACAAATGAGACTTTGTTTTGGCTGTTAGTAGCCTGCTGACAACCTTTAGAGCTTTCTGGCATTCCAGTCTGAAGTGGCGTATTTATCGCTGGCTTTCTGCTCAATTGCGGCCAGTAGTTCCGCTGTCGGGGCGAAAAAGACGGTCTCAACTTGCATAACTTCCGCGAAGCCCTGCAAGAGGCGGGCGGCTAGGCTGGTCCGAGGTACCGGCAATGGTCCGCCAAAATGCAAGCTCCCCTGGTGTAGAATACCGTCTTTGTTGCGGCGTTGGGCGCTGCCCGCTACTTTCCGTTGTTCCAGCAGGATGTCATAGCGGGTGGGGTTGCTGAAACAGACCATCGAGGAGCGATCAATGTCGGCAGAGATGTCTTGTTCTGCCAGGCTGGCTGGCATATCAAGCTGCCAAAGAGCGGCTTGCACCGAACGGTTCAGCCAGTCATAGCTGAGCAGTCGATTCAAGCCGGTCAGCCAATGCCCAGCAGGAAACACCACGCTGTAGGTGAAGTCGTAATCGTGGTACACGACGCCACCACCAGTCAGCCGGCGAACGACTGCAAAGCCCTCCGGGGCGGCCGCTAAGCTCTGCACG
>CAZUCG010000024.1:0-4956 GCA_964619145.1 uncultured Lentisphaeraceae bacterium
AACTGGTCGGCAAACTAGTGGAGCGCTTTACTGAAGAAGATATTGACAAGACCCTGCAAAAGGCAATTAAAGGTAAATTCTGATGCGTAGGCCGATTGGTTGGATAGATAAAAAATGCCCTGATGGGCCACGAGAAGTCCGAGTCAGCTTTCGTGGCGATAAGCTCAAATGGCAATTCTTGCCCAAAGGAGCTGAGAACTGGGATTATGATACACCACCCAGAGAAGAGAATTGGCAAGAGTTGGAAGACAAAATCTTGCAGTTGATTCAACGCGGACATCTCTACGAACGCGAACTAGCCATAGCCCGCAGACGCGGCCAAAAAAAGTGAATTGAGATTATGGAATTTTATGTGACAGCTGGCCCAGGAACAGAAGAAGTATTGCGTGATGAATTATGCGAGTTGGGCTTCTCGCAAGTGCGCTTAAATCGCGGCGGAATACCCTTCTTTGGCGAACCAATTGATGGCTGGCGGGCTTGCTTGCAAACCCGTATTGGGCAACGGGTGATGATGGTCTTGGGACGCTTCCCGGCCGAAAACTTGAGCGACCTCTATGAAGGCGCTCGGGCACTCCCTTGGCAAGACTACATCACCCCACGACAGACCATCGCTACCTCGGCTTATGCCCACGAGAGCTGCGGCGAGAACCCGAATTTCGTCTCTCTAAAGTTAAAAGACGCCATCGTAGATAAGTTGCGCGATGTCTTTGGATCGCGGTCTGATGTCTCTCGCACTGACCCAGATGTCCGCGGTTTTGTCTACTGGGGGCGTGGTAAGGTGACTGTCTATTTGGACCTCTCCGGCGAGCCACTTTTTAAGCGCGGTTATCGCTTGACCGGTGGGGAAGCCCCCTTGAAAGAAACCCTCGCCGCCGCAATGTTGCGATTAGCAGGCTGGGATCGGAAAATGCCGCTTGTCGACCCGATGTGCGGTTCTGGGACTTTACTGGTCGAAGCTGCGATGTGGGCCGCTAATATCGCACCGGGAATCTGGCGCGAACGCTTCGGATTTGAACGCTGGGGGAATTTTACCCCAGCAGATGCGCAAAAAATGTCCGCCCTGCGTGGGCAAATGCGCTACGAGGCGAGTAAACAGCATCCTTCCATCACCGGCTGTGATGTCGATGCGAGTGCTCTGGACGCAGCCAAGGAGAATGCTAAATCCGCTGGCGTTCGCCTGAGCTTCCGGCAAATCCCCCTGCGAGATTTGCAATCGGACGATAGCCGGCGTTTCCTGATCACCAACCCCCCTTATGGCATCCGCTTGGAAGCAGAGAATCGCCTGTATCAGGAGCTGGCTTCTACGGTGCAGCGTTTGCGTGGCTGGCGCTGCGCTATCCTGGCCGGTAGCCCGCAGTGCATTAAGGGTATTAAGTTGCTCCCAGACGCTACTTATCCCCTGAAAAATGGCAATATCGACTGCCAACTCACGGTCTATGAAGTGAACTAATATCAGCGCGAACCGCGAAATCATTGTTTTAGGTTATTCCCCGACAGTTGGCTTTGTGCCAATGGCCGGTTGGAATAGCTTCGCGGTTGGTTGTGTGTTAATGATCAGCATTAAACTGTGAATGGCGACATAACATCGTTCTCACCGACTGGCATCGACCCGCGCATAACAACGTTATGTTGTTCGGCTTGATCAACATAGGGCGGCTAGCTACCCCTTTGGAGTTGAATTTAATCACAACTATCCTGTAGCAATAGCAGAGTTTCAATGATTCAGTACAAAGCGTATCTTGGTCAATTCAGGCGCCCTAACGGGCTTATTTTGCCTAATCCTATAGGACAGCAGGTGGTAAAGCTTGGAGTGAAGAGGTGGTAATGAAGAATAAAAATGAGTAGAAAATATAAGGCATAGAAAATAAAAGCCAATAAAAGCGAGAAAAAGAATGAATTTCAAGGTGCAGGAAAAACAAAAAAGCGAAAATTTATTCTTCCCAAAAGGTGTTTACCCCAGGAGCAAAATCGGCCTGGACAAGCCGATTTTGCAGCATAGATGAGATAGATGTGTAAATTAACTATCAAAGGACTGTGAGATGTTGAATCTACGTTTGGTTTTTTTGCCCCTTATCGTGATTACTGCGCTAAGTCAGGCAGAGATATTTACCCCCGCCAAAGTCACTGCCAGTAGTTTTGTCACTATCACTGCACGCGAAAAACACGGCCCTGAGACTATCGCTGACACAATTGTTGGTGATAAAGATGCCTACTGGGCCAGTGATTTTAAAAGTAATGCCAAACCCCCGCACTGGCTCGAATTCGAATTTGCTGAAGCAGTGACCTTCAATGAAATCAAGCTGGATATGGTCGAGCGCTATAACGTCGACTCGTTGATTAACAACTTCGCCCTAGAATACTGGGACGGTCAACAATATCAGGTTATTCTCGATAAACCGAAATACGTTAGTGAATTCCGTCAGGCGATGGTCTCTACCGACTGGCAGTTGCGCTACAACACTAACCTCCCGACCGCGCATCCGGTTTTTCGCTTCCCAGCCATTACCGCCCAAAAAGTCCGAGTGGTGATTCGTGATGGTATGGGACGGCTCGACGAAATGACTGTCGCCTTCAATCCTGGTGGCGAGCAGAAGCTAGACCTCGGCCAGCCGTTTATCAAGGTGGCGGGCAATGCTGTGCGTCAGTACTCGTGCACACCAGTAGATGTTGTGTTGCCCGAAGGAGTCGAGCGTATCAACTTGAGCAGCAGTAAAGGTGTTTATTTTTGCGACCGGCTGGGACCTGATGGCTTCCGCCGGTTCTTTGCCGTTGGCAAAGGCGAAAATAGTATCAAAATCGAATTGCCACCCGGCTATTATGACGTCTTCGCGCTTAGTGGCGATTTTTGTGCCCAGGGACCTGGTTGCGTAATGAAATTGCAGGACCGACCTTGGCAGTACCGCAAATGGGAGTTGCCGGGTAACCCCCGGGGGAGTTTTTTCTGGGATACATTCACTATTCTGGTCCACGATTCCGGTCTGGCTGAAATCAAATTGTCTGACGAATGGCTGCTTAATGGCCTGCTAATCGCGCCAGTGAATGAGCGACAAGCTTTCCAGGCTGCAGTGGATATCATTATGCACGGCAACTCAGCCGATAAATTTACCTATCGGGAGCCGGAAACCAATACAGTTGCATTGCCGCCGACGGCTCAGGAAAGAGATCAAGGATTCATCGCTTTTAATCCACCTAAAGAACAACGAATTTTCCCACAGACCGCGCCATTGGCGGAACAGCGGGTCAATCAACTCAACCTAGCAGGAGCAGCTGGACAACGCCTGGCGCTGTCGCTGGCGTTCCAGGCCTTGCAGGATATCCCGAATTTCCAACTGGTTGTGGAGGCTTGGCAGGATTCCTCTGGGCAGACATTGTCCGCTGTCACTGCCGTGCATCCCATCCGAGTTTGGCCGCAACGTACTGACCACAAGGGAGCTGGGAAAATTTGGCATCACGCTCCTGAATTGCTGAGCGAAAATGCCCCCAAGTATCTTCTTACGGGGACGACGCAACAGTATTATTTTCTGTTAGACTTGCCAGAAAAGATTGCTCCTGGCCGCTATCAGAGCACGGTCAACGTCAGCGGCGAAAGTATCCGCAGCCAAAAAATGCCCCTGACTCTGGAGGTTTATCCGTTCGAATTGGCTGATATCGATGATTTCTATTTCGCGATGTACGATGGCGATCCGAATTTCGACTTTATGTTAAAGCCAGAGAACCGCGAGGGAGACCTCCTGCGCTTGCGTGATATGCGCCGCCATAATATGAACAGTGTGATCTTTCCCCACCACAATAGGTGGGTCTCGGCCGAGGATTTCAGTGAATATTATTTGCGCGCTAACGCCCTCTTGGATGAAGCCGGCTTCCCACTCAAACCTATGCCTTATCATAATCAGAAATTGACTGCCGATATCACCAGACAGGTCAAAGACATCGTCCAAAAAACCGGCTTGCGGGAAATTCTTTTTTATCCAGTGGATGAGCCATTTAACCGCAAGCTTGATTTGGCTATGCAACTCTATCCCGAGGTCAAGAAAGTCCCTGGCGTTAGGACATACTCGACAGTTACGCAAAACTGTGTCGATTCCCTTGGCAAGAGCCTCGATATTTGCTGCTATACCATCACTGGATATGCAAAATTTGAGCCAGACCGGATCCGAAAAGAGTTCGCCCAGACTGGCCAGGAGTTCTGGTGGTACACCAATGCCTCGCGTGAATACCCCGATGCAGTGCGCTATAAGGCCGGATTCTTCTTCTATCGTAGCGGTGCAAAAGGACAGCTCTACTGGGCTTATGATAACTTCGGTCGCGACCCTTTCAGCGACTTCGACGCTTCGCAGGCGGACCACGCTGCGGTCTATATCAAGGGCGGAAAAATCGTCTCGACCCTGCAGTGGGAAGCCATCCGCGAGGGTATTGATGACTTCCGCTATATCCGCACCCTGGAAAAAGCCATCGCTGCCCAGCCTACCCACCCAGCCTGTGTAGAGGCGAAGAAATTATTACAAGATATCTGGCAGGAGACCATCGTGGATTTGGCTGTTTACGCTGAGCGCTTCGGTCGAGACATCGAGGTCCACCACAAATGTCTCTGGGAACCAGAGCTCTTCGACTACTATCGGCAGAAAATCAGCAACGCTATCCTGGCTTTTCAATAGCTAGGCCAGCCAGCTGCAAAGCTGATAGCATCGATAATGCTGAGTTGTACTCTTCCAGACGTGGGGGCAATTCAGCACTATCTTTAGTTTATAGGCTAACCCTGAAATATTTAGAAATGCCATTATCTAGTTGTGAAATTGAGAGTCTTTTTGCCAAATTGGCGAGAGCTAGAGAGCCAAAGGCGGAGCTGAATTTCCAAACGCCGTTGGATTTATTGGTCGCGGTTGTATTATCAGCCCAAGCGACCGATATATCCGTCAACAAAGTCACGGCCGAGCTCTGGAAACATTGCCGGACTGC
>CAZUCG010000024.1:5056-13198 GCA_964619145.1 uncultured Lentisphaeraceae bacterium
GTAATCCCCGAACGATATCTGCAAAACGCGCATCATTATCTGCTTTTGCACGGTCGATATTGTTGTACTGCCCGCCGGCCTGACTGCGAGAACTGTCCTATAGCCTTGGAATGCCGTTCGGCGCCAGCTAATAAATAATCTCACCAGGAACTGCTTTGCTGGCAGACGGGCAAAAAATAATGCGCTTGGCTAGCCAAGCTCGGGTCGTCGGTAGCTCAGGCAATGTTGGGGAGGGGGAAATAAGCTCCAGCCAAGCAGAAACTGCAGTTTGTAATTTCCCCTGGCTGCTATGCCAACCAAATGCTGCTGTGCTCTCAGTTGAGAACTATAAGGCTGCTGTTATTCGCAATACAATAACCCGCTGCAACACGGGCAGAATACAATTTTACCCTTGATGACATCTTGGCAAATTTGTGGCGTCATACGCATCCGGCAACGAGTACAGACGCCTTCTAGGAGGGGGATCACACAAGGCTGCAAAGGGCTGTTGTTGCGACCGCCGCGCAGATGTTCGTATTGTTTTAACAACTGGGGGTCGACATTCGGCAGCGCTGCGTCACGCTCCTGCTGGATGGCAGTAATCTGCTTCTCACAAGTCTGCTTGAGGACCTCCAAGTCTTCCTTGACGCTGGTAGCGCGCCTCTTCGCGTGTTCAACCGCCTGCTTTTTGTTATTGACTTCTGACTGAGCCGTTTCAATCTTAATCATCAGCTCCAATTGTTGGTCTTCAAGATTCTTTATCACTTGATCACACATCTCAATCTGTAACAATGCGGCTTTGTATTCTTTGTTGTTCTTGATCAAAATCGTCTTGGACTGGAAAACGCGCTTCTTCTCAACTTGGCTAGCGATATCATTCTCGATACTCTTGCTCGCGACCTCGAGTTCCTTTAATTGCAATTTGACTTGATCGTAATCGTTGTTTTCGTTGACATATAGAGTGTCGGCTTCCTGTTGCTTAACCGGTACCTGGTTGAGTTGCTCGGCAATCTTGGCAATACGGATATCCAACTCCTGAATAATAATCAGTTTTTCGGCCCAATCATGCATTTGCGAAACTCCTGAAGGTTTTAGACCACTATGTAAAAACTTAACTGTATTGTGAAAACAGGATTTAGCAACCCCCAAGCGGCAAAAAAATGCCACTGCTGCTGAAAAAAGTCAGCCGTTAGCGTGAATATCAGCAATATACTGCTGTTATCAGACCAGCTTGGTCGACAATGAGCGCTAAAGTCAAGCACGCTGTTGTTGGTTGTTTGAACACTAACAGCTTTTCTCTGCCAGCTGTATTAGAGCAATTACTTGTCGCTAATTATATTCTGTTGTTTTTGCAGCTCTTGATAATACTCCTCTTCTAAGATATCCGCCATTCTTTGCCAGGCAAACAATCCGCTGACCAAGGCTCGACCGGCAGTGCCAAATTGTTGTCGCAAAGTCGGATTCTGCAGCAAGCCGATCAGTCGTTCCGCAACCTGAGAGGTGTTTTCCGGCTCACAGAGATAGCCTGTCTCACCGTCGCGCACGACTTCAGGAGTGCCATCTAGCGGATAAGCTACTACCGGGATGCCGCTGGCCAGAGCCTGCACGGCAGTGCGCGGCAGTCCCTCACGCAACGACAAATGCGCCAAGACATCCATCAAAGCAGTATAACGACAGATATCCTGGGGTGGGACCAAGCCGGTGAAGATGAAGTGCTCACTTATACCTAACTCGGCAATGCGTTCTTCAATGGCCGGACGCAAAATGCCATCACCGACTAGAAGAAAACGTGCCGACGGGATGGCCGCAATAATCTGTACTGCTGCATCTACCAGGCACTCGTAGCCTTTTAACTCAAAAATACGGGCTATCTTGCCGATGACCGGCGTGCCTGCTGGCAGACGTAATTTTTCCCGCAGGGCGGCCTCAGGCCGGGCCGTTAAAAATGCCTGTAAGTCCATACCGCTGTAAACAACCTTGTACTTCTCACGAGGTGCCACGCCGGCTTTAACGCATTGTTCGATCATCGCCTGGGCAACAGCGTAGATCTTATGGCAATGTTTGGCAGCAAATTTCTCCGCTAGAATATACATCCAGTTCTTCCATTTGGCTTGATAGGGATGGAATGCCTGTCCGTGCACCGTGTGGACGACTAGCGGGATGCCAGCCTTGGTCGCTGCTAAACGCCCTAAGATGCCGGCTTTAGAAGCGTGCGTATGCACGACAGAAAAACGCTTCGCCTGAAAAATTTTCTTCAACTGGCAGTATGCCCGCCAATCACGCCAAGGGTTGATCTCTCGCACCAAGTCTGGAATTTCGAGCAATTCCATCCCGGGCGGGCAGGAGTTTTTCAGTAAATTTCCTTCTGGGCCGGTGCTGCAGCCGGTAACTAAGGTAACCTGATGACCTTTTTCCAGATGTCCCTGGATGGTATAGAGGGTGTTTTCTTGAGCCCCGCCGATGACCATCCGAGTGATGACGTGGCATATAGATAGCTTCTTGCTCATAAACAGTTCTCGATTGCTGCCAATAACGGCGAGATAAGTTCAAAGACTGCAAACAGGAGCCCTTGTGTCGCCTATAAGATACTACCATAAAAGCGATAATCAATCCAGGCAGCGCATTGAAAATTCAGCAATAGATTATATATTATTTCTTTTGTTGCTTTGTTCTGACGACCAAGCAGAGATAATTTTACTGCTGTATAGCAGTCTGGCGTTGTTAAGTAAGTGTTAGCAAAATATTTATTCACTCTCACAGGAGCTGCCGGCTATGGGGAATTTGAAAATTGCGGTTATGGTTCATTCTTTGCGTATGGGCTTGGAAAAAGGCTTGGAATGGACGGCCACTATGGGCGTGCCCGGTGTGCATATCGCCATCTGTCCAGGTTTTTGCCCAGAGGATTTGGATTTGGCGGGCCGCAAACAGTTCAAGCGCCACCTGCAAGATTTGGGGCTTGAACTCTCGGCCATCTGTGCCTGGGGCGGTGGTGTGGATTTGGGCATCCCAGAAAACCTCTCTGTGCATATCAAGGCTGGGCAGCAGCTGTTGGAATTCGCGGCCGACTTGGAATGCGGCATCTGGCAGGGGCATTGTGGGATTATGCCACACGACAAAACTGACCCCAAATGGAACCGCTTCGTGGATTCATTTCAGCAAATCTGTAGTCACGGTGAGAAAGTCGGCGCGAAACTGGCCATTGAGACTGGCCCGGAATCACCAGAAGTCTTGCTGGATATGATTAACGAAGTCGGCAGTGCGTCCTTGAATGTGAACTACGACCCCGCCAATCTGATTCTCTGGCCGGCTAAATATATGCAGGCGGCCGGCGAGCCTTACGACCGCGAGAAGGCCTTTGCGGAATTCAAGCCAGTTGAGGGCGTGAAGGTACTGGGCCATCGCATCATCCATACTCACGCCAAGGATGCCAAGGTCTTTCCCGATGTCGGCCGGATGGAAGTGCCTTTGGGAGAAGGTTGGATCGATTGGCCTAAGTACGTCGCTAACTTGCGCTCCGTCGGCTATGACGGCTATTTTGCCATCGAACGCGAAGTAGGGGAAAACCCGGTGGTCGATATCACTAAGGCGATCGAATATCTCAGAACACTCTGATCAGTCAAGCGCTGTTTGATTGTCACATCATTTCGTTAACCCGAAAAAAGGATAGGAAAATGACCCACAAAATCACTCTCTTGCTGGTACTTGGATTGGCCTTGGCCAGTAGTGCACAAACTGCGCTGATTCGAGACTTTAAGGCAGACCTGGCAAAGCTCCCGCCGGAAAAACTCAGCCAGACGGAATTCGCGAAACAGGCACCGGCCTTGAAATTCGACAGCGCAAATGTGCAGAGTGGGCAATTCGTGGGCCACGCATTCTATGTTTTCAAGGATGCCGCCCAGGCCTTAAGAGGCAAGACTATCGAATTCCGGGTAAAAACCAAGCATCTCGCCGGCAATGCACAGCTTGGCGGCACTTTTCGGGTCTCTACCAGCCCAGGTAACGAATTGCGAGTTACCAAAAATTTCAAATTAGAGCTGCCGGCAGATAACGAATTTCACGAACAGGTGGCGAGCTTTACGGTCCCGAATCTCGATAATATCGCTCACGTCAACGTCCAAATCGGTTTCCGCCAGCAGGGCACAGAACAGAACCTCTGGATTATTGATGAGCCGCAATTCCTGCGCGCTGCCAGTAGCGACAGCGTACAACTGCCCACTGACATCCTGGGGCTAGCCGGACTGCTCGACAAACAGCCGCTGGTTCTGGTAGAAAATGGCGAGCCTAAATTCAGCATCGTCATCGCCGCCGATGCCGATGCCATAGCCAAATTGGCTGCCGAAGAATTGCAAATCCACTGCCAATTGGCAACTGGGAAAGACATCCCTATCCGACAGGAAAAAGACGGCGAGGAAATTGCCGGAGCTGCCATCCATATCGGCGCAACAAGCGTAGTCAAAAAATTTGCTTTAGAGCCGAGTAAGCTCCCGCCGGAAAGCTGGCTAGTCGCTCGCAGTGGCCAGAATATCCTCCTGACTGGCGGCGATATTCCCAATGCTAGCCGCAGTCAGACGCTGTCGATGCGCGGAGTAGCCACTGGGACACTCTATGCCGCCTATGAATTTCTGGAGCGTGTCTTCGATATCCGCTGGTACTGGCCAGGCAAATATGGCACTGTGGCCCCTAAGGCTGAGAATATCAGCCTGAAGCGCTTGCTGAAAACTGGCACGCCCTCATATTCTACCCGGGCATTCTTGTATTCAATACCACGTGATCCAGATATCAGTACCGCAGAGTTCACCCGCTGGTATCGCCGGAATCGAATCGGCAGCTCACACGGTAATCCCCTCGCGAACCACTCCTTCAATGCCTGGCCTAAAAAACACGGCAGCACCCACCCAGAATATTTTGCCTTGCAAGCGGATGGTCGGCGTAAGACAGATGAGGTTGCTGGCGGTCACATCTGCCTGAGCAATCCCGAAGTCCTGCAAGAAACTATCCGAGAGAAAATTGAGTACTTTAAAAAGTATCCTGAGGCGGGCTTCTCTTCAGTTATGCCTGGCGATAGTTTTGGGTTGTATAAATGCATCTGCGAAGATTGCCAGAAGCTATCTCAGCCCGAGCGTGGCGGCGGGGGTATAGACTCCAATGCCGTCTGGGGATTTGTCAATAAAGTGGCCTTGGGAGTGGCGGAGGAGATGCCCGAGCGTTATATCACTTGCTGTGCCTATGGCTCATATCTGCGCCGCCCAGATTTCTCGCTCGCCCCTAATGTCGCAGTGACTCTCTGCTACGGCGCACAACCCCGCAGCGACCTGGTCAGCAAAAACAAGTGGCGTGAGTTGCTCGATGAATGGCGCCAGACTGGCGCCGCCCTCTATGTCTGGGAATACTGGAATAACTCCCGCTATAGCCGCGGAGTCTATGGCGCACCAGCAATCTTCCCACGACATCTGCAGGAATTTATGCGCCTCGACCAAGGACAAGTCCGAGGCCGGGCACTCGAATTGAGCAATATCGACGGCAATGGCATTAGCTTCTCGTATTGGACCGACTGGGTGTACGATGCCTTGAATATCTACGTCGTCAGCCATTTGATGAATGATATCAATTGCGATGTCGAGGAAATTCTCGATCGCTACTACCCGGAATTCTATGGCCCGGCAGCCGAGCCAATGCGACAATTTCACGACGAAATCGAACTCGCTTGGACGAGTGGTAATTATAGCGACGGCTGGAACTGGGAGAATTGCTGGGTCAAGACCTATCCGCCAGAATTCGTTGACCGGATGATGGCGCTGTTGCGGCAGTCGGTAGAAATGTGTGCCGGTCAGGAGGCGTATCTCGCTCGTGCCAAGAAGACCCTCGAGGGATATCTGCCTTTCGAACGCAATAGCTTCCTGTTTCGGGAGAAAAAGAGTAAGACCAACACTCTCGCTATCACTGTCCCTAAAACTACCGAGACTCCAGTTATCGATGGCCGACTAGATGAGGCGGCCTGGCAAAAAGCCGCAGTTATCAATAATTTCTGTGACTCGTACAATATCTACGAACAAAAAGCCAGCACTGAGATGCGCTTCCTGACGACCGCAGACTGCTTGTATGTTGCCGTAAAAGCGACCTTCCCGCCAGAACGCACAGCTATTAAATGGGCCGACGACCTCGGCAAACACGACTCGCTACTCTGGAATGCCGAAAGCGCAGAGCTGTTTTTTGTTGGCCAGGACCAGGAGTGTTATCAGTTCATTATCGCACCAAACGGTAAATTGGCAGACTTTAAATGGCCGGCCGAGAATACTGCCGAGGGCTTGAAATGGAATGCCGAAGGCGTGCAATACGAGGCCATCCACGATAACGAATCCTGGACTGCGGAAATCGCTATCCCGCTGCACAACCTCGTCTTGAAGAATCCTCCCAAAGATTGCAGCTATATCGTTAATTTTGCCCGCAATCACCGCTATCAGGATAGTCAGGATAAGGCTTGGAAATGGGAACAATCTTGCTGGCTGCCCACTTATGGACCGTTCCATTCCTATAACAAGTTCGGCAAAATGACCCTCAGTAAGTAATTGCCGCTCTCGCGGTCAAACAAAATTCGGCTGACACTGTTTGGCAGGAGTTGCTGTCACTGCACTAATAAAAGATGCAGTGACAGCTTTTTCGCATCGCGCTACCGCCTCAAAAGCTGATAGTATAATTTATGCCCGACGAACAAGAATATCCCATCGCTACACCGGTAACTCCTACCGCCGCACTAGAGCAGGGGGATAATACAGCGCTTGCGCCGCCAACGGAGATTTCCATACCAGTCCCGGCTGAGAAGCTGTTCCTGCCTTGGTTGGCAGCACTTGCCTCACAGCGCATACCCTACCGGGTAGAATACTCCGGCAATCAGAAAGTCCTGCTGGTACCCGTTGCGCTGGCCGAGAGAGCTAATTACGAATTGGCGCAATACGAGAAGAATACCGCCGCTTGGCAGCGCATTCCAGCGCTGCTGACAGATACTCGGCCGTTATTAAGTGACGCCGGCTTCTTCAGTGCCTTATTCTTCACGTTCACACTTATGCGCTTCCACCTGTGGAGCGAGAATTCACCAGCTAATTGGCAAAGTATCGGGGCTTGGGACGGAAGACTGATTCGGGCCGGGCAATGGTGGCGTTGCCTGACTGCACTAACACTGCACGCCGATTATGCGCACTTGCTGACCAATATGATCTGGGGTGGCGCACTACTGGCACTGGTCGCCAGTGAATTCGGAGCCGGCTGGGGAATGCTATTGATGCTCACAGCCGGGACGTTCGCTAATGCCTTGAACGCATTGCTATTGCCCCAGGCGCAGTATCAGGCCCTGGGAGCTTCTACTATGGTCTTCGCATTGCTGGGAATTCTTAGTGTCGCGACCACTTGGAATGCTTGGCAACAGCGACGACAGGGACGGGGTGTCTTTCGAACGGTGCAACTCTGGTTGCCCATTCTGGCCGGCATCGGAATGCTATCGCTGTACGGCACTGCGCCTGGCACTGACTTGGGTGGACACTTAAATGGCTTCCTGGCAGGACTATTGTTCGGCTTTTTGGCCAAAAAAATACCTGCCCTTTGCTTTGCAACCTGCTGGCAATGGGTGGCCGGACTATTTACCCTGATTTGGGTCCCCCTGGCCTGGTTTGTCGCCTGGCTGAAGTGGACGGCTGAATGTTGAGTGCCAACAGCGGCCAGTGCCAAGGGCTCAGAGAAAAATATTTTCCCCCGCTGGACTAAATCAGTCGAGTTTGATTTCCAGTACGGGGAAGGTCGCTGGCGGGATGGCAGTATAACGCCGGTTTACACTTTTTTGCTGGCTTTGCAAGATGATGTGGGCGGTGAGTTGGCCGGAGTGCAAAGGCCGGCCAGTGGTGGCAATTTTCAATAACGGCTGATATGTCCGACGGTAACGCAGGATTTCTCCAACCTTGAGATTGAGGATTGATTTGCCAAGGTCTTGGAAGGCAAATGAATCTGAGAAGGCATTGCCATTTTCAGTGGCGAAGGTGATGTTGACTTTGCTTTCCTCCTGGATGTCGCCCAAGCAGAGAAAAGTATACTCGACTTCGCATTGCTGATGCAACTTGCTGATCTGCTCAGGAAAAGTCTGTACCTGCCATAAGGCAAAGGCAGAACTGAATAGCG
>CAZUCG010000025.1:0-13086 GCA_964619145.1 uncultured Lentisphaeraceae bacterium
AATTGTGTCTGGGTATAGAGCACGGAGAGTGTATTACAAGCGATGACGATACTGTCGGGGGCATAGCGCTGTTGCATAGCTTGCAGGGCGTGCTCGAAGACGCGTTGTTTTTGAGTTTGGTTGGGCAAATTATTGTAGCCGCCGTCGTATTCTGGCTGGGCGTTGAAATAAATCAAGTCCAGAGGATAATTGGCATACAATCGGGCGATTTCGGCGCAGATACTGAAGCCGCCCAGGCCTGAGTCGGTGATAACGATGCGGGAGCGCTGATTAGACATTCTTACTAAAATATTCCTGGTTGATTTGCCCAGCCCAATCGGGGGCATCGGCTAGTTGCTGGTTGATGACGCGATTAAAGAAAGCCGTCCAATGCTCGCTATGTTGTCTGGTCAGCAGGCGGTTGCGAAACATTGCGGCGCCCTTGCCATTATCGCTGTTCAAGGTCGTCATAAGGTGACCGACTTCTTGCTGGAAGCCAGCCAAGCCGTAGTATTTCAAGAAACCGTGCCAGGCTTGGTCGTTTTCGCTTGGCAAGGGCGCGGAGAGCCTCTGCATCAGGGCGGTAAATTCATCTTTTTGCCCGCCTTGCAATAACCGCAGGCCGCCAGCATTAATGCTGTATGGCACCGGCTCGAACTGCCAAGTGTGATCAGGCTGCAGAGTCAGCCGTAGCAGATAACCGATTTTGCGGTAATACAGCCTGGTTTCCTGGTAGAAGGCGAAATTTCCGAGGCTATATACCAGCGGCACGCCGTGATAATACTCGATGCCTTGGGGGACGTGCGGGTGATGCCCGATAACCGCAGTCGCCCCGGCTTGAGCCAGGCAGCGGAAGACTTTTTGGATATATGGTGGCGGGAAAGGGATGTATTCCAAGCCGCAGTGGACGATGACGAAGACCTGAGCGCCGCTTTGCCGTAGGTTACGGACTAGTGCGCAAGCGCGCTCGGGCTCCCAACCGAAGACGCCTGGCGAAGACGGCCCGGCAGCAGTGCAGTCTTCGCCTTCGCTAAAATTGACCAGGGCGATTTTTTGTCCGGCGATATCGAGGAGCAGTGGCTCTTCGGCCTGGTTACGGTCCAGGCCTGCCCCGAGATGCTTGATGCCGTTGCTGGCCAGGAGTTCTTGAGTGGCGCAAAAACCCTCGCTATGGTAGTCAAAAATGTGATTATTAGCCAAGGTCACGACCTGAAATGGCGCCAGACTGGGCAGATGCTCAGGGCCGCCACGAAAAACAGTGCCGCTTTTGACCGCGGCTTGCGTGCCAGCCAATGCGCATTCGAGATTTACGATATTCAAGGACGAGTTTTGCAGCAATGGCAGCAAGTCGCCATAGACTGCCAGCGGAGCATCGGCCATCAAGGGCGCGAATTTGCGAATCGGAGCTAAATCCCCGGCGATGTGCAGAGTGGCTTTTGGTGGTGAATTCATAACGCTAAGATTGACGACAAAAAATTATTACTGCGCGAGGTGACTGCAACCGAAGTGTGGGCCAGATAATCGCCCCGGAATTAGCATTGCCGATTGCAAGAGCAGCTGCTTATGGCGTCCTGACTGCTGAGAGGAGTTTTTGGCAGACGTCTTCTGGAGTCTGGCCGGCGGCTTCAGCTGCGAAATTCAAGACCAAGCGATGCGAAAGCACCCACGGCGCGACAGCCTGCAGGTCTTCGGGAATCAGATAATCACGGCCGCGTAACAAGGCCAGCCCCTTGGCTGCCAGTAACAATGCGACCGCGGCCCGAGGCGAAGCACCAGTCTCGAGATACTCGTCGGCGGAGAAGGCCAAGCCGTGTTGCTGCTGCGAGAGATTGTCGCCCTCGCCAGGACGGGTGGCGATAATCAAATCCAGTAGGTATTCGTTTAAGATTGGCGCGATATGCACCGCGTCCAAGAGCTTCCGGAGAGACAGGATTTGGGCTGGGCTGGTGACTGGCTTGACCTTAATAGATGGATTTGTGCAGGCCATTCGGTGCAGGATTAGGCGCTCTTCGTCTCGGCTGGGATATGACAGTTTGAGGCGGAGTAAAAACCGGTCCTTCTGCGCCTCCGGCAAGGGATAAGTGCCGGCCTGTTCTAAGGGATTTTGGGTGGCGATGACCAGGAAGGGTTCTGGCATCGGAATGGTTTCGCTGCCGATGCTGACCTGATGTTCTTGCATTACTTCCAGCAACGCGCTCTGGGTTTTGGCAGGCGCGCGATTGATTTCATCCGCCAAGACGATGTTGGCGGCCAGGGGGCCGATTTTGGCGGCGAAGCTCTGGTCTTCAGGGCGATAGATGCTGCTGCCAATGATGTCAGCCGGCAGGAGGTCTGGGGTGAATTGCAGGCGGGCAAAGGTGCCGCCCACGGCCCGAGCCAGGGTTTTGACGGCCAGGGTCTTGGCTAATCCCGGCAAACCCTCGATGAGGATATGCCCACCGGTAAGCAGGCCGATTAGCATCCCGTCCACCAGCTCTTCTTGCCCAACCAGGACCGTGCCCACCATCTGCCGCAAATCGGCTAAAAAAATGCTGCTGTCGCCTATCTCTTGTGTAGTGTTATTCATAATAAAAATTGAGCTGCCGCAAACCGAGCAGAGCGGATAGCGGCAGAAAATAACCGTCTGGCAAAATCAGCTCTGCTGCCGGCTGGCAAAAGGTGCGCCGTTGCGAGGGCCAATACTGTGATTATTTTAGCAAAAGGTCAGTCCGGCGGATGAAAAATGCGATATTGATATTATGTTACCTTAATGCCAAATTTCCAGTTAAGATGACTTTTTTTCCTAAAAAAAGCGTCTTTGCTGTGTTTTTGCTCAAAATAACCTAACTGCTATAGTGTACGCGTCATCATCCATCCAGGAAATTGTCCGCTTGTTGTCGTTGCGTCTGGGGCGGGCGGCCCGACAAACGCTTGCCGGCTTGTATGCCAGCAGTTTCCACGGCCGCGGGCTGGAGTTTGTGGAGCTCAGTGAGTATCAGGCCGGCTCTGATGCCCGCAGTATTGACTGGCGGGCTACCTTGCGCAGCGGGCGGACGTACAGCCGCCGCTATCAGGAAGAGCGGGAGATGCCTCTATTGCTGGCTTGCGATGCCTCGGCGTCGTTGTTTCGCCAACCGCAGTCTTGGCAGCTGCTCTGCGAAGCGGCTGGGCTGCTTGCTTATTGTGCCGCCTATAGTCAGGACCCGCTAAGTTTGCTCTGTTTCAGCGACCGCCTGGAGCAGCGCCTGGCGCCTGCCCGTGGCTTGCGCCAGGCCGGTAAGGTCATCGCGGAATTGCAGGAACTGCAACCGCACGGGCGCTTGACTGATTTGTCGCAAATGTTCACTTGGCTGCAGAATGCCCAGCACCAACCAGCCCGGATTATTGTGCTGACTGATTTGTTCGCGACAGATTATCAGCCGATATTGCAGCGCTTGACTGTCCGTAATGAGGTCATTGTGGCTCATATTAAAGTGGAGCCTTTGGCATCCTTGCCAAGAGGATTCTGGCTCCCGCTGCAAGATGCCGAGCACGAACAGCGCTTGCTTTATCACTCGAGCCGGGCGGAGAGTAAGCCTCAACGCTCGCCAGATGACTGCGCTGACGCCATCCGGGCTTGCGGGGCGGAGTACTTGTCGCTGACGCCGGCTGTCCCAGTACTGGAGTCAATTCGGCAATTTTTGCAAGGGAGGCGGTGATGAAGGTGGGCCGAGCACTTGCCCGCCAGCGCTTCTTAATGCTGGTGGCTGGATTTTTTTTGGCTTTTTGTGCCGTCTGGCTGTTCCTTTGCGAGCAGCCGCCAGTAATAGGAGCAGCCTCACTGCTGCAGCCAGCAGAAGCACATATCGGCCTGCCAGGTGAAATTTCTCTGCTGGTTTTTTCCTGGGTACGTCCTCAGCCCGAAAGCTGGGCGGTGTCTGGACCTGAGGGTTGGGAGTTCACTGGCCCGAGTTGTTCTTGGGTGGGCGTTGGACTTTATGGTTGGCAATGGCAACTTAGCCGACAGTTTTGGGCGACCCAGCTGAGCCCGGGTGGAGCGCTACAGCAGCACTATCAGCGGCAGGCTATTGCCGTAGCGATGCCACTGCCAGCTGTCCTGCCACGAGCCGAGTTGACGGAATTAATGCCAGTGGACGATTCTCTGGCGATCGAAGGCGACGGCAGGGCCGCGGGATGGATATTTGCCTTGGCGATGCTGTGTTGCCTGGCAGATGCCTTGGGGATGCTGTGGCGGTACCGCCAACCGCGCCCGCGGCTGTTACGCCTGCTGGCACACTTGCAGTACAGTCCGGAAAATGCCCTGCTTTTGCGGCGCTGTTGGCGCAGGCACAGCGATTTAAGCATCGCTCAGCCGGAGCTCTCGGTATTGCTGAACCGGCTTTGTTTTCAGGCGGGGCCAGGCAAGCAGCCACTTTTTGAGTACGCCAGACAATGTTTTCGTAGCGTGCTGCGTCGCAATTTGACTGATTCGTTGCATTATATATAAGAGGAATTATGAAACAACAACTTTTTGCAGCCTTGAAAAACTGCCCGGCGGATTATGCTGAAATCCGTTTTGAGGAATACGATGGCAGCAGCTTTGGTTATCGTGGTAAGGACCTGGAAAATTCAGCGACCGCCTGTGGCTGTGGCGGAGTAATTCGGGCCTGTGTCAAAGGCGGTTGGGGGACCTGTGTCTTCGATACCTTGAAAAATTTACGGGCGAAAGTCTGGGAAGCCTGTGCTGATGCCGCCCTTGTCGGCCAAGAAAAGACTGTCTTGGCTGAATGTCCGACGGCGACCGATATTATTTCGTTGCCGCCCTTCAAGAATGACTTCCGCGAGGTAAGTATGACCGCTAAGTTGTCTCTGCTGAAGCGCTATAACGAGATTCTTCTGCAGGACAACCCCAGCATCGAATCGAGTTCTGTCAATTACAGCGAGAGCGTGCGCAATATTTATTTTGCTTCCACGCGCGGCATCTACCACCAGAAGCGTTTGCCGAAGGTGGTCTTGAGCCTGGGGGCATTCGCTCGTAATGGCGACCAGGTGCAACGGGCCCAAGAGAGCTTCTCCTCAGCCGATGATTACCAGATCGTACTGGATCGGGAGCAGGAAGCTCACGAGATTGCTCAACGCGCGGCGGCGTTGCTGCGGGCGCCCAAATGCGCCGGCGGACGCCATACAGTCGTGTTGCGGCCCGATTTCGCTGGTGTATTTATCCACGAGGCTTTCGGGCATTTGAGCGAAGCGGATTTTTTGTACGAGAACGAGAAGATGCGCTCGCTGATGCAGCTGGGCCGCAAGGTCGGTGTCCCGGAATTGAATGTCTTCGATGATGGCACTCTGCCTGGGCTGATGGGAACGTTGCCGGTTGATGACGAAGGTACCTTGCCGCAGCGCACGGCGTTGATCAGCCAGGGAGAACTCAGCGGCCATTTGCATTCTCTGGAGACGGCTGGGAAGATGGGTGCCAAAGCCACCGGCAATGCCCGGACTGTCGGCAGCCGTCATTGCCCGATTGTACGAATGACCAATACCTTCATCGACAACGGCCCATTGAGCAAAGAAGAGTTGTTCGCCGGTGTGCCAGACGGCATTTACGCCTGCGGGGCATTCGGCGGTCAGACGATGATGGAGATGTTTACCTTCTCTGCCGCCTATGCCTACCGCATCCACAACGGCCAGCTCGGCGAGTTGGTGCGTGATGTGGTAATGACCGGGAACGTCTTTGAGACCCTGCACGCGATTGACGGCATCGCCAATGACTTGACCATCGTCAATCGTGGCGGCGGCTGCGGTAAAGGCGGTCAAGCGCCCTTGCCGGTGACCTTTGGCGGACCACATATCCGCATTCAAGACGTGTTGATTGGCGGTAATTGATTGTCATTCAGTAAGGAGTAAATACGATAATGAAAGTTTTTTGCGAGCAAGATGTCGAACGCGCCCGGCAATGCCTGGCTTTGGCGACGTCGCTGGGAGCCAGCGGTGCAGCCATCAGTGTCAGCTATGGGACGTCGTATGGCTGTGGCTTTGAGGCCGGGCGGTTGAAGCAAACCGGCAGCAGTGAGACTTTGCAGTATAGCCTCTCGGTTATCGTCAACGGTCATCGTGGTGATGCTAGTGGCAACAAGATGGAGGCGATGCAAGAGATGATGCGCCGGGCCATTGTTTTGGCCAGCGAAGGCGCGGTCGCGAATTTCTCCCGCTACCCCGCGCCGGGGCCTTATGTGAGCATCCGCCAAAGTTCGGACTCGGTTCGGCAGTTGACTCGTACTAAACTAATTGCTGACTGCCGCGAGTTAGTCGATTTTATGAAAAGCCTAGATTCTGGTATGGATATCCAAGCTGGTGCCGGCCGTTCCGAGGCCGAGGGCTTTGCCCTGCATAGTGGCGGCTTTTATCAAGAACAGGAGACTACCAGCTGGAGCTTGGGAGCGGGGTTCTGCCGCATTGCTGGAGAGGATATGCTGTTTTCCGGCAGCAGCCGTGCTTGGGGCGAAGTAAATGAATTATACGATTTGCAGGCTCTAAAGAACGAATTGCAGGAAGATTACCTGTATGGCAGCCGCTCTGCGCCCGCTACTAGTGGCACTTGCCCAGTGCTGCTTAGCCCTGGCGCGGCGGCGATGTTCCTGTCCCCGATTCTGGCTGGGCTGCACGGGCGGATGGTTTTCAAGGGCACTTCGCCGTTGAAAGATAAGCTAGGCCAGCAGTGCTTTGCGCGAAAATTGACTATCCGTGATGAGCCGCATATTGATTTCTCTCTCGGCTCTAGCGCTTGTGACGATGTCGGTCTGCCGACCCATCCGGTCACCTTGATTGAGGATGGTGTAGTCAAGATGTTCTTGTACGATTACGACACCGCTCATTTGGCTGGCCAGGAGCCGACGGCGCATAGCGGCTGCACGCCGTACAATGTCCGGGTGCAATTGGGCAGTACGCCGTCGGCAGAATTACTGAAATCCATCAAGCGCGGCGTATATGTTAAGTATCTGCTGGGATTCGGCCAAGGCAATATCGGCAACGGTGATTTTTCCAGCAATATCGCCTTGGGATTCTTGGTGGAAAATGGCGAAATAGTAGGGCGGCTGAAAAATACTATGATTGCCGGGAATGTTTTCGAGCTCTTCAAGCAGGACTTGAGCGTTAGCGCAGATTGTCAGCCGGAGTCGAAAATGCCGTATATCTTGTTACCTGAAGTCAGCATCGCCGGTAAATAACTTGCCAGGAGTGCGAGCAGCGCCTCAACAAATCCGGGTCCGGGGGGCCGGGATTGGCAAGTGAGGCTATTTTTAGAGAGAGCAAACTTAACTGCGGAGTGAGAGTATGATAACGAAGCGCCTTTTCTTGCTTCTGGGGCTGCTGGTTGGAATTTCCCTGTGGGCAGAGCCGGAAAAACCCTGGTCAGAGATCACCTATCCTTGCCCACACGATAATAGCCAGCAGCCGGCGATGTTTTATCAGGCTAGCGGCGAGGAAGCACGGCCGCTGCTGCTGGCATTGCATACTTGGAGCGGCGACTATAGCCAAAATTGCAATAGCTATGGCAATTTCTGCGTCAAGAAGAATTGGCATTTCATTTTTCCTGATTTCCGCGGCCCGAATCTAAAGCCGCAGGCGTTGGGCTCGGAGTTGATGCTGGCGGATATCGTGGCGGCAGTGGAATTTGTCAAGAAGACTGCCAAGGTCGATACGCGGCGCATTTATTTAATTGGCGGCTCAGGCGGCGGACACGCGACCCTGCTGCTGGCCGGGCGCCATCCGGAGATCTGGGCAGCGGCGTCGGCCTGGTGCCCGATTTCCGACGTGCTGGCTTGGCATCAGGAATGCAGCCTGGCTAAACGTGGTTACGCTCAGCATATCGAGAGGGCGTGCGGTGGCAATCCTGCGACTTCACAAGAGGCGAGGGCGGAGGCGATCAAGCGCTCGCCCTTGACCTACCTGGCCGCGGCCAAAGCCGTCCCACTCGATATTGCCACGGGCATTCACGATGGGCATACTGGCAGTGTGCCGGTCAGTCACTCGTTAAATGCCTATAATGTCTTGGCGAAGCCGGAAGAGCGCATCCCCGAGGCGGATATCGAGTACATTACTGCCAATCGCGCTGTCCCGGCCCATTATGTTAAGCCAGCTCCTGACCCGATTTACCACGGGAAGTATTTGTTGCATTTCCGCAAGCAGTCGAATCGTGTGCGGGTGACGTTGTTTGAGGGTGGACATAGCATTTTAAGCAATGTCGGCCTGCTGTGGCTGGAACAACAGTGCCAAGGGCAGGAGCCAGTCTGGGATATTGCCCAAGTACAGGCAGAGGCCATAAATTTGGCTAAATAAAAACCCTGCCCGATAAGTTTTTCACCAACCAGCGATTTAGCCACTATAGGCAACAAGAAATCATACTTTTTTAAGTTTTTCACCAATAGCTGGTGTTTTCCGTGCGTTGTAATAGATGAACGCATCTCGGCAGCCTGAGTTGGGCTTCCCAGCCGCGGCTGATTACCGCTGGCATTTGAGTTCTAGTGTAGTGGCCAATTGCAATTGCGGTTGCAATTGGCTCTTTTTTCGAGGAACTGTAAAGTTGTTTTGCAGAAACAAAAAATTGCTTTGGGCGTGCGTACTAGGTGGAGCTGTCATCTTGACGAGTTGCTCAACGCCAAAGCGTGTGGGCAAGCTGGAACAAGATGTCAACGAACTGTTGACAGATGTCCAAACCGCGGCCTTGCCAACCATCACCGCGGAGCAAGTGCGCTTGCAGGATTATCAGCCGTATTTGCAAAAGTCAGGCAGCGACGCTGACGCAGTTTTGCAGCTGAATTTGCGTTCATCGCTGGAACTGGCGGCCAAATACAGCCGGGTGTACCAGTCTTCCAAAGAGACGCTGTATAACTCCGCCTTGTCTTTGAAAAGCCAGAGCCACGAATGGGATTGGAATCCAGTTAACAACTTCACTGGCCTCTGGAGGGTAAAACAAGACCCGAGTTCAGCGACTTTTACTACCAACTCCTCACTGGGGATCAGTAAGTATTTTGTCACGGGCGCAAGATTGACGGCCAATATCGGCTTGCAGACTTTGCGTTATTTCAGCGGCGACCGTTCGGTTAGCTTAACCAGCTTGGCTAATTTGACTGTAACTCAGCCTTTGCTGGCGGGCTATGGCGCGGATATCGCTCGCGAGCCTTTGACCCAAGCAGAGCGGAACCTGATTTATGCCTTGCGGACTTATGTCCGAACCCGTGAGGCATTGCTGATTAATATCGCCGAAAAATATTACGCCGTCTTGAATTCCAAGGACGCCTTGGAAATCGGCAAACAGACCTACACTAGCGTAGCGTCATCATTGGAGCGCTCTGAGGCGATGGCGGAAGCCGGCCGGGTGGACCCATTCCAGGTTGACCAGGCACGCCAGAAGGTCTTGACGGCCGAATCTAATTTGGTGTCGTTAGAGGAGAGCTTTCAGAATGCACTTGACAATTTGAAGATGGTCTTAGGCTTGCCCTTGGAAACTGTAATAGAGGCCGATCCGCTTGATTTGCAACGCCTCACGGCTCAGCAATTACCGCGACCGCCGATGGATTTCCCCGCTGCGCTTGACATTGCTTTGCAGAAGCGCCTCGATTTTGCTACCGTAAAAGACAAATTGCAGGATTACCAACGCCAGGTGAAGATTGCTGAGGACGCGATGCGGGCCAAGTTAGCCTTGAGCGCGGGTGCCAATGCCAGCAGTAAGACCAGCAATGCTTTGCGGGCAATGGATTTTGCCGATAGCGATTATTTTCTTGGCCTGGACTTGGATTTACCTTTCGACCGCACCAATGAAGTGATTAATTTAAAACGCCGGCGTATCGCTTTACAACAGCATACTCGGCTCATTGATGAGTCCAAAGATATGATAATTGCCGATTTGCGCAATATCTGGCGGCAACTTAAGTCCTATGAACAAAGCTATGAAATTCAACGTATTAGTGTGATTTTAGCAGAAAAGCGAGTTGAAAGCACTCAGTTGCTGTTCGAAGGCGGCCGGGTCGATATCCGAGAGCTGCTGGATGCCCAGGACGATATGAGTAGCGCCAAGAACTCCTTGACTAGGGCGCTGGTCAATCACCGTATCTTCTGGCTGAAGTTGCTCTATCAGCTGGGTGAATTGCCGATTGATCCGGTGAATCTCTGGTCTGAGACACTGGCCGTCGAGGGCTAGTGGCGCTAGTCGTACAGCTGAATCGTGCTTGCTGTTTTCACCCGCTGCGCAGGTGGATGCGGAAAAATAGAGTTGTAATTTGGAATATCATTATGTCTCACCCTAGGATTGATTTTATGCCGCGTTTTTTTGTTCAAAAGATAATCGTTGTTTTTGTCTTGGGCTGTTTGCTGATACTGCCAGGCTGCAAGAAAAAGACCGCGATCAGTGCCCAAGACGCTTATACTGTCGTCAGGGGCAATCTAGATATAACGGTGTCGGAGAGCGGCACTCTCGATACCGTCGTCTCTAACGATATCACTCAGGATATCCGCCAGACTGCCAAGATTCTTGAGATCGTCGATGAGGGCACGACTATCACTGCTGAGGATGTCAAGAACGAGCGGGTGCTAGTGCGCTTCGAGACTAAAGAAATTGAAGATCAGCTGTATGAGCGCTCGACCTCATTCGAAAATGCCCAGGCGTCGTTCACCCAAGGCGAAGAGAATTTGACTATCCAAATCAGTGACAACGAGAGTTCCATCCGCGGCGCCGAGCTGGCAGTCCTTTACGCAGATAACGACTTGAAGAAATTGGTCGGCGATGTGATGGCGGCCGCTTTGAGCAAATCTGGCAAGCCGGATGATATCGCGTCACTGCTGGTTGACTCGGACTTGGGCGGGCAGGCCCGGCAGGATTTGACTACCTTGCGCAGTGATATCGAATTAGCTAATATCCGCTTGAACCGCTCTTTGCAGAAATTGGAATACACCAAGAAGCTCTTCACTAAACAATTTGTCAGCAAGAATGAACTAGAGACTGATGAGCTCGAAGTTGAGACCCAAAAGAAGACTCTGGTAACCGCACAAGGGAAGTTCGATATCTTCTGCCGATATGACTTTATCACCAATTTCCACAAGACTTGGGCTACGGTGGTTGAGAGCAAGGAAAAGCTGATTCGGGCAAAAGCTGTCGCTCGTTCTCGAATGGTCTCGGCAGAAGCGCAATTGCGCTCGCAGAAGCAGTCCCTGGCGCGGGCTCAGACACGCTTGGATGAGGCTAAAGAGGCGTTGGCGAATTGTACGATTAGGGCTACTGCCCCGGGCTTGGTAGTCTATGAGGCCCCACCGCGCTGGATGAACACCGGCCCAATCCGGCCCGGGGTGGAAATCCGGCATCGGCAGACTATTATCAAGTTACCGGATTTGAACCAGATGGCGGTTAAAATTAACATCCACGAGTCGCAGGTGGATCAGGTCGCCCTTGATATGTCGGCAATAATTGTTGTCGATGCGATGCCCAATAAAACCTTTACCGGTAAAGTCAGCAAAAAAGCACTCTTGCCAAGCGCGCAGAATCGCTGGCTGGCACCAGATGTTAAAGTCTATGAAACGATGGTGACTTTTGACGAGTCAGACCCAAATTTACGGCCGGGAATGAATGCGACCGTGGAGATCTTAGTGGAAAAAATCAAGGACGTGGTTTATATCCCCAGCCAATCTGTGCGCACTGATGCCAAGGGCCGACAATTTTGCTTTGCGGTGACTGGCAAGCAAATGCCAATCAAGACAGGCAAGCGCAATCAATCGTTCGTTGTCGCGTTGTCCGGTGTCGAAGCAGGTGACCGCATTATGCTGGCCCCACCAGAATTGCAGGAAAGTACCGAAGAGAGCGAAAAAGTCGAGGAAGAGTTGGGCCAGGAGATGCTGTTGCAGCAGCAGAAGACTGAGGAAGAAAATGCCCGTAAGGAGGCAGCTGCAGAGCAACAAGCGAAAGCAAAAGAGGCTGAGCAGGCCGCCGCCGCAGCCGCCGCCGCAGCGGGTTCTTCGCAAAACAATTCAACTGCTGCTGGTGCGACAAAAAACGGCCAGGCCACTGAATAGCTAATGCCGACTTTACTGCGCTGCATCCAGTCCAGTACAGCAGTCTGATTGATTGTTGGGCTGCCCATTTTAACTGCAGTCAAATACCTGAACCTAAACTCCGCCCAGATGATTTTGGCTGGAGAACAGCTAGCGATGTCAATAAAAGCAAAAAAAATAGATGATAAATATGTCATTCGGATAGAGAATCTCACCAAGGATTTTCTTATGGGTGACACCACAGTACAGGCTCTGAAGGGCATCTCAATCAGCCTGGAGCGCGGCGACTATATGTCCATTATGGGCACCTCCGGCTCTGGTAAATCGACCTTGCTGAATATCCTGGGTTGCCTGGACCCGCCTACGGCTGGCAATTACTTCTTGGACGGCACAAATGTGGCTCATATGAATGACGGCCAACTCAGCGCAGTCCGGCGCAAGAAATTCGGCTTCATCTTTCAATCTTTTAATTTAATCAGCCAGTTGACGGTCCTCGAGAATATCGAAGTACCGCTGTTCTATCAGGGCTGGACAGAAAAAATGAGTCGTGAGCGCTCGTTGCATTTGGCGAACCAAGTCGGTTTGGGGGATCGGTTGAATCATCGCCCGACCGAGTTGTCGGGCGGGCAGCGACAGCGGGTCGCCATCGCTCGGGCCCTGGCCAATGAACCGGCCTTGATTTTTGCCGATGAGCCCACTGGTAATCTCGATTCGAAAACAGGTATTGAGATTATGCAGATTCTTGACGACTTAGCTGCTCAGGGCCGGTCGATTATCTTGGTCACCCACGAGCGCTCCATCGCCGAACACGCTAAACGGCTTATCCATCTGGCGGATGGCCTGATTGCCAGTGACGAGAGACTTTAACCCGCTAGCAGTACATTTTGTCTGGCCCTGAGGCCTTCTTATATTTTTATGAAACATTATTTTTACAAACTGAAGCGGGTTGGCAAGCTCGGTGCCCGCAGTCTGATTGAGCACAAGTTGCGCAGTTTTCTGACCGCGTTGGGCATTATCTTCGGCGTGAGCAGCGTGATTGCAATGCTGGCGATCGGCGAAGGCGCGAGTTTCGAGGCTCGCGAGCAAATCCGCAGTATGGGCAGTACGAATATT
>CAZUCG010000026.1:0-12830 GCA_964619145.1 uncultured Lentisphaeraceae bacterium
CCCAAGGGCGCACAAGATGCGAAACGGGGGCTCCGCGTTCCCAAGGGCACACAAGACGACGACGAGGACGTCGTCGTTACAGCCTGCGTTGGCGGTACGCCCGGTCAGCCACGGGCTCTTAACAATTTTTCCAACTCCATTTTAGCCATTAACAAATTCATAGCAACAGCTATGCTGCGATTATTCCAGCGGTCCAAGTTTATTTATTAAAAAAAATCCCCGGCCCGCCCTAAAGCGAGTCGGGGAAAGCCGTTTTAAGCAATCAACTCCAGCTTGGCAGAGGCTTGCCAAGGCAAAAAGCGATGACTTAAATTAGCGAATTGCGGTCCAGGCTGCACCTTGGTTGGTGGTGAACTCGTAGACACTAGAACCAGCTTCGACGTAAGTGTCGGTGGTAATGTCATCAATCCAATCATTGGCACCAGCGTGATCAGCAGCGATAGCAAGTCTGGTAGCTGCATTGGAGGCGATGACAGACGCACCGTCACCAGTGGAGGCGATGGACAGGGTGATGAAGTCATTGCTGATGGTGGTGCCAAAAGCAGTGACAGCGTACATTGAAACAACAGCAACGAGAAGGCCGAGCATCACATATTCCAAGAGAATGACACCAGCAGTCTGTTTACGAATGCGTTTGAATAAGTTTTTCATTGCTTTTTCCTTCCTTTTTTGGACTTTTTTTCTGGCGTTCTTCCAGGCTGAGAGCCTCCCCAGCCCCAAAAGAACATCCCTCTTTCAACTACCTATGGCACTGGTGAGGCGATTCCCTGGATCGTTCGGTTGACTCGCGCCTGTAAGTTATCACCCAACAGACCATAAGTATGATATTCAACTGTAGTTGCCTGCCTTATGCCAAGGCCGGAAATCTGGGGAGTGCCAGCCGCCGGGCCATCAGGCACCCCCGGGGCAAGGACGTTCCCGTCTTGTAAAACTAGAAATGTATCTGTCCCCGGTCCGGCTGTGGCAGTATATGCAGCATAAGGAGCAGGCAACGCCCCGTAGATTGTCGAATCGTAAAAAAGGAATTCAGTGGCAAGAGTATCAACTGTGGGTAGCATATACAACGAATTCTTCCAAGTATTAGTAGCATCAATAGTGTACCAGATCAGCATAACAACCATAGTAACCAAGACATATTCCAAAAGAACTGATCCGCCATCAGAGCCAGCACCAAGCTGTAAAAAGAATTTCTTCATAAGCGAGCTCTCGTTATCCCTATTGTTTTTCTATCACAACAGATAGTATAAATCTATTCATTTCGAATTGCAAGTCACAAATATGATTTTTTTGACTTTTTAGATTTCTTTAGATAATTATGTGGGTATAAATTGACAGCCACGAACTCATCTCTGGTATTGTAGTAGAGGGACCCGGGGTCCAGCCACGCAATGCCAAATAATTGCGGCAATTTTTAGCCTGTTTACAGCATTTAACGCACAGCCAAAGCAGCGACGATTGAATAGCAAAGATTCGCTGTTTTGTATCAGAATCGGTTAAAAGCCATCACTCTATGAGATGGCTACGAGATATTTTTTAGTTTTACCGGTAAATGGCGCGGCTACGCTGCCAGAGTGTCGGGACTTTTCGGGCCATAACGAGCACCACCACGATAGTCAGCACACCAGCGCTAACAAAGACCCCGCGGGCGTCAAAAGCAAATACCTTCAGCAAAAGCCACTGGACTAGGGAAGCCAGCATCATTGCGATGCAATCGAGTGCATTGCCCGCGCCTAGGTAGCGTCCGCGACAACGTTGCGGGCTACGCTTCTGGATAGCCGTCACCAGTGGCAGCTGATAGAATCCGGCAGAGAAGCCCATCGCTGCACTGAACAGATATGCTCCCATTCGCGATCCTCCGAAGACGCCCAACAGGCAGCAACACACTCCAGTCATTATGCCTCCGGGGATAATTAGTCCGTATTCGATTCGGTTGCGGGACAAGAAGCCGGCCAATGCACACCCGGCACCAATTCCCAAGGCCACTGCGGCCTGCAAATAGCCCACTAAATTATCATCGCCAGCCAAAGTATCCTTAGCCAAAAAGAGTAGCGTCAATTGGAAAAGTGCTGCTAGGAACCAGAAAAAGGTATTGGCCAGCAAACAGAGCCAGAGCAGGCTATCGCGTCGCATTTCCCGCAATGTCAGCAGATGCGGCGTAAACGGGTCTAATTTCAAGCGCACGCTGGGATTACCAGGTCTAGTCGGTGTAATGCCGAAGCTCACCGCCAAGCCAACTATCGCGAAAGCCAGGCAAAACCAGGCGGCATAGTGTGGTTGATCGCCACTCCAGGCAGAGAGCGCACCGCCGGCCCAACTGCCGAGGATGATTGCCAGGAAGGTAAAGAGTTGGGTCGCACCGTTGCCGCGGGAGAGTTCTGTCTCCGGCAGTGTCTCAGGCATAAAACCGTACTTGGCCGGGCTGAAGAAAGTGCTCTGCGCCCCCATTACAAATAAAATTGCCAACAACCAGTAAACTCTCTGCTCGGCAAAGAACAGCAGCCCTGCCAGCATAATGGCTACCTCTGCAACCTTGGTGCCGATCATAACACTTTTTTTGCTGAATCGATCGGCCAGATAGCCGGCGTATGAGGAGAACAGCAAAAACGGCACCACGAACAACGCACCCGCCAATGGTACATACAACTTAGTGGCTGGGCTGTCTTGCCCCAAAAAGTTACTGGCATAACAGAGCAACAGCAGCTTAAAGACGTTATCATTGAATGCCCCTGCAAAAAGCGTCCCTAAATAAGCAGCGAAACCACGACTTTTTATACCGACTGCCATCATATTCCTAGTTGTTAAGAAAAGACGATTATTTGTTCTTAAAATAATCTTGATTCGGCAAAAGACAAACAGAGACCGCGCTTTTCGCTGCCAAGGCAGAATTTCTGCCGCTGAAAAATACGTCCGCGGGCAATTTCTTTATGGCAGCGGCACAAGCTGCCATAAACAATGCCAACGGGGATTTATTGCGGCCAAATGCAGTTAAACACCTACTCGCAAGAAAAACAAGCAAAATAAAAAAGCCGCCTCTCAGATGACTTTCGGATGACATCGCCAGCTTGGATGAGATTTGACTTGCAATTTTTAAAATCGCAATTAAATTATAACGTTTTGTAGTAAATTGTCTTTGTTGACAATTCTTAGGGCGCATTTAAATCAACATATAATCATTGGATATTTCAGGAGAAATGTATGGAAAACAGCTCAGTAGCAGATCGGGTAAAGAAAATTATCGTCGAGCAACTCGGTGTCCGCGACGACCAAGTACAAGATGATGCCCGTTTTATCGAAGACTTAGCCGCCGATTCATTAGATATCGTAGAGCTGGTAATGGAATTTGAAGAAGCCTTTGGCATCAAAATTCCTGATGATATAGTAGAGAAAATGACCAATGTCGGGCAAGCAGTCGCTTACATTGACGAGAAGCTTGCCAGCGACAGCTCGAGCGAAGCCTAAACAGCGATTTTTCTGGGCCTTGGGGTGAGAGTTGCCTTACAAGGACATTAGGACAGGCCACTCTCCAGCTTGGGTTGTGGCCTTTGTTTTTGCACCCCAGGATGCTAAAAGAGAGGGGATAGCAAGAGGAGCGACAATGAATTTTGAGCGACGGGTAGTAGTATGTGGCACTGGCGTGATTTCCCCGCTGGGTAATTCACTCGCTCAGGCCTGGGAAAATTTACTCGCCGGCAAAAGCGGGATTGTCCCGATAAGCAAATTCCCCTGTGATGATTACCGTTGTCGCATTGCCGGTGAAATCAAAGATTTTGCTATAACCCAGTACTTGGATCAGAAATCTGCCAATCGCCTTGACCCGTATTGCCATTATGCCTTGGCAGCTGCGCAAGAGGCGATGGACCAAGCTGATCTGCTAGCCACTCCCATTTCTGACCCCTCTCGAGGCGGCATACTAGTCGCCTCGGGCATTGGTGGGATAACCACTATATGTAACCAACAGGATGTCCTGAATGAACGTGGCGCCAGCAGAGTATCGCCCTTGACTATCCCGATGCTGATTGCTGATATGGCCTCCGGCTACTTGGCGATCAAATATGGCTGGAGGGGACCAAATTTTGGTTTAGTCAGTGCCTGCGCCAGTGCCTTACACGCCATTGGCGAGGCGTATTGGGTCATCAAGCGCGGCGATGCAGATTTAATGCTTGCCGGCGGTTCAGAAGCCGCAATCGTACCATTAAGCATCGCCGGTTTTTCCTCGATGCGGGCTCTAAGCACCCGTAATGACGACCCAGAGCACGCCAGCCGTCCCTTCGATATTAACCGCGATGGTTTTGTTCCAGCTGAGGGTGCCGGCATTCTGGTTCTAGAAGAATTATCACACGCACTGGCTCGGGGTGCGACGCCCTTGGCGGAAATACGCGGCTATGGGGCCACCTGTGATGCATATCACATCACTGCGCCTTGTGCAGATGGCTCAGGAGCGGCAGCGGCGATGACAATAGCCTTAAAGAATGCCGGCTTATCGGCTCGGGAGGTTGATTATATCAATGCCCACGGCACTTCCACGCCGTTGAACGACCTAGTGGAAACCAAGGCTATCAAGCTAGCTTTTGGGGAGTCTGCCCATCGGGTCGCTATCAGCAGCACGAAATCGCAAACTGGTCATATGCTTGGCGCGGCCGGTGGTTTTGAGTCCGCCATCTGTGTCAAAGCTCTGCAAGAGGGGATCATTCCTGGGACGATGAACTATGAGACAGCAGACCCGGAATGCGACTTGGATTACGTCCCCAATCAATTTCGTCGCCAGGCGTTGCAGACGATTTTAAAGATCAACCTCGGGTTTGGCGGTCATAATGCCGCTTTAATCTATAGCAAATACAAATAGTCTGGTTGTCTTTATCTTACCGGTCGGGCTTTCGCGCTAGACTTGCCCCAACAGCGCATTTTTTAGGCTGTGCTCAGCGGGGGTGAGAGCACCTTAGCACAGCAGTCATTTGCCTTTCATTTTAGCGCTCACAGCAGCTCTTCCCTGCCAGTCGCCTGGCTATTTTACTGTTGTTTGGCAGCTAAAGCTAGACGTATGAAAAACAATAAAGTCCAAGAAAGTCATTCAGGTTCTGGCAAGCAGTCTGCAGAATCCGGCCAACCTGCCGCTAGCAACAGTTCGCCAGTTGCGTCTGACGACCCGTTGCCGGCCGCCCAGCCGACAGGCAGAGCAGAGAGTTTGCCGAATTGGCAAGCTGGGTTGCGGCGTTACGGTTATATCATTATCTTATTTATATTGGCTTGGGTTTGCGGCAGTGTCCTGATTAGCCGCCGACATCGCCAGCAGCCGAGTCTTTTGCTGCTGGCGATGCAGAAGACCCAGACCATCAAGGCAAAATATCCTTTTACTTATAAGGATTTGAGCCAAGCCCAGGCCCACGAGAAGGCTATCGCTCGTCAACAGCCAGCAGTCTTTTCCTTGCAAGACGAAAAAGTGCGTGAGGTCTTGGAGGCGTTTCGGTTACGGCTGGCTGCCTTGGTCAATACCAGCCCAAAAAGCATCCCTGAGACTGCGGAGCACCAGGCACTACGCAAGATTTTAGCAAATGGCACTGCTGCTGACGCACTGCTGAAAATAGTTAGGGAGACCTTGACTAGCGGCATCCGCGAGGAAAATTTGCCGTCGTTGGAATGTGGCGAAGCTGTTTGCGTTTGCAAAGCCCGAATCAAGTCGGCAGATGGTGTCTTTGAACGCGACTACCCTACCCTATTGACCTTGTCGGCGGCTCAACAAGAAATTGAAACAAATTTTTCTCGCAGCATAGGTCAGGGCCGGCTTGACTTAAGCTACTTCTGGTCTGATCCGGCCTGGCAGCCGACCTTGCGTTATTTGGCTGAAGAGAGCAAGCGTCTGCAGGAAGCAGCCCTGACAGCCGTGAGCATCCCAGTGCGAGAGTTTGTTCCAGGCGATATATTAGTATCGTTATCCCGCGAAGAGAAGGACCTCTTGCAGGCCTACGAGTTGGCCAATCCACGGCATTACGGTTATCGCTGGCAGGACCTTGATTTCGGTCGGGAAAACATAATCAGGGTCTTGCTGCTGGCTTTTTTCATTGCTAGTTTTGCCTTTATTTTATGTCGAGTGAGGATCTCTCCTGCCAATCTCAGTCAGCGACTAGCAGTCAGTGCCATCGCGCTGATTCTGCATTTCCTGCTGGTGCATTTTTTCGTCACCCTTTACCAGCGCTTGGAACTGCCGGCAGAGAGCCTGATCAGCTTTCTGCCCTTAGCCTTAATTCCGGCCCTGATGGCTAATTTGTTGGGTGGCCGCACGGCGATTTGCACGGCGATTGTGGTCGCGATTGTCATACCTTTGCAGGTTGAAGTCGGAATCTTCCAATTCCAATTTTTCTACTTGTCATTATTCACTTCATTAGTTGGGGTGGGTTTTTTTCAGTATGCTAAACGACGACGTGATTTCATCGTGGGTGGCTTTGCCTTGGGCTTATCGATCACCATCGCCAGCATCCTGTTTTGTCTGGACGCAAGGATGGACTGGTCGGAAATACAAGCTGTTTTGCCCGACATATTGGTCATTTCATATTCCAATGGGTTGCTGATGGGAATCCTCAGCCTGGCGTTATTACCAATTTTCGAGTATTGTTTTGGCTTGGTTACCTTATCTACACTGCTGGAGTTAAGCGACACCAACCACCCGTTATTGCGGCGCTTGCAGTTGGAAGCACCGGGGACATATCAGCATTCGCTGAATGTCGCAATCATTGCGGAAGCAGCCGCCCAAGCCATCCAGGCCAATGTCCCACTGACCCGGGTAATGGCGCTGTTTCACGATATCGGAAAACTCGCCCAGCCGAGATTCTTCGCGGAGAATTTTTTAGACGACGACAATCCCCACGCTCAGCTGACGCCTTTGGAGAGCGTGCAGATTATCTCCCAGCACGTAAAAACCGGCCTTGAATTATCCTGCGAACATAATTTACGCCGTGCAATACGTCCAGTCATTGAGCAACATCACGGCAACGGCCTGATTAGCTATTTTTACCAGAAAGCCAAGACTCTGGCCGAAAAGGAAGGCCAACCGGCTCCTGCTGAGCAGCAATTCCGTTATCCGCATCCTCGGCCACAACAAAAGGAAGTCGTGATTGTCAGCCTGGCTGACGCCTGTGAGGCAGCCGTTCGTTCTCTGGTCGGGCAGCGTCCTGATTATCAGTCGATATTGCGAAAAGCTGTCTCAGCAGTCACTCCGGAGATTCGCAAAGGCACCACTGACCAGCAAGCGCTATTGGAGGTCTGTGTTTCGGCCTTGAAGAATGACCCGGACAATACTTTAACGCCTGAGTTGGTACTACGCAAAATCACTGAGATTATCGATGACAAATGGTCAGACAACCAATTTGCGCAAGCTGACATCACTACCTCCGAACTGGAAGTGCTTAAGCGGAGTATCCAGAAGACGATCCTGGAAATGCACCACTTCCGCCCACAATATCCAGGTCAGAAGGGGAAAAAGCTAGGATGAGAGTCGCTTTGCGCAAAAGCCGACACGCGCCAGCACTGCAGCAACGCCGACAATTTCTGGCCTTGTTGCAGCGCGCCCAGCAGTTAGCGAGCGCTGGCAGCGACGCACAAAACGGTGTCATTCAATTCATATTGTTGGGTCGCCGGGAAATGATTGCCTTGAATGGCCTGCATCTGCAGCACCAAGGCGCCACCGACGTGATCACCTATGACTTGCGGGACAACCGTCTGCCGGAAATACCGGCTGAGGATGACTGCGTGCTGGCAGAGATTTATCTCTGCCCTGAGGTAGCCACCGAGGCGGCGGCAGAATTCCAGCAATCGGCCTCTCGAGAGTTAGTCCTTTATGCCGTGCATGGCTTGCTACACCTTTATGGCGAAGATGATTTAACGACTGAGCAGCGCGCTTCAATGCGGGCAGCCGAAAAACGCATCCTAGCGGCTCTGGAGCAGGATTTTGCCTTGCATAGCGTGGCGGAGTTCTGCGACCTCTGCTGATGTTATCTGTAGCCGAAAGAGCGGCAATTGTGGCTGGAAGAATCGTGCCAAATTTTTGTTTAGCCGTCATCCGGCAGCCAGAAGACAAGTTGTTGCCCGGGGATTACTGCTGCTGGCTACGCCATTCAAAAGCATTAGTCAGCGCCGGCGGATTATTAACTTAACCCCAAAAGGAATATATGAGTACAAGTTTGCACCTGGCCGTGACGCTGGTTGCTAGCATCGGGTTTGTATTTTTCGCCCTTGCAGCGATGAAACTCGAGACATTCAACAAAGCCAAATTGCGCAAGCTGAAGGAGCTATCCAAGGCCCTGGCAGAGAATTTGGAGGAAGACTACCCCTTGCTGTTGCGCCTGAAACTCTCGGCCCATTTCTTGGCTTTGCTGTCGTGCGGAGTGACGATGTTTTGTTTGTTTTTGCAACCCAGCAGCGAATTTGCCTTGCCATGGTATATCCTGTGCATTATCTGGACTCTGCTGGTCTATACACTGCTGGAAATCCTCAACGAAGCAATGAGCCTGACCATCACCGCCAGATTGTTGGCTTGGAACTTCCTGCTCTACCGAGCAGTTTTCTGGCTGCTCTCACCCGCATTGTTGCCATTGGCGTGGTGGATAGAAAAAATACGAGCCAGAAATGCCGACGATGACGAGTCAGATAAAGTGACTGCCGAAGACGAAATCCTCTCGCTGGTTGAAGACGACGAGGAGGATGAGAGTAATTCAGCAAGCCATCAGGGCTTGGAACGCGATGAACGCCGGATGCTGAACGGAGTGATGAATCTCGACAAGACCCTAGTGCACGAAATTATGACCCCGCGGGTAGATATGGACGCGGTTAACGAAACAGCAAATATCGAGGAGTTAAAGGCCGCCATCGCAAAAAGTGGCCACAGCCGAATCCCGATTTTTCACCACACCATCGATAAAATCAGCGGTATCGTCTACGCCAAGGACTTAATCAACAGCGAGAAATTGAGCAAGGCCAAAATCGCACTCGACATCGTTCGCAAGCCGGTATTCATCCCGGAAAGCAAGAACGTCAGTGATCTGCTGGAGGAATTCCGCCTGACTAGGAATCATCTGGCCATCGTCCTGGATGAATACGGCGGCACTGCCGGGGTGGTAACGATCGAAGACATCTTGGAAGAAATTGTCGGAGAAATTCAAGACGAATATGATTTGGACGAGAACGTCAAGCCAGAAGGTCATAACCTCGAGTCTGATGGTTCCATCGTCAACGATGGGCGCATCACTATTTGGGAAGTCAATCAGTTGCTGGATTTGGATATCTCTGAAGAGCAAGGATATGATACCTTGGGCGGTTACATTATGGCTTTTCTGGGCAGAATTCCCCAATCTGGAGAACACATCGTGACCGCCGACCTGGCAATTGACATCTTAGAAGCAGACCCACGCAAACTACTACTGGTCAAGGTCCAACGCCGCTCGCTGCAAGACGAGAAACAAAACGAGGATTAACTCCGCGGGCAATCTTCAACGGCCGCATTGCCCGAGTTGAGGCTGCTTTGCTGCCGTTTTTTCCCACCTTCACCGCAAACTAATTAACCGATAGTATTATGTCTAATTCGTTATTGCTGTCACTGATAATTTTAGCTATCCTGCTGGCTGAGCGCCTGATTTCTTTTTATGTGACTCGCCAACAATGGGGCTGCGCTTTTATCCGCCGGATGCCGTTCCTGCACCCCAATGCCATCTCGCTAATCCGCATTCCGATGGGCACGCTGAGCATTGTTTTGGTTTATCTGGGGATGTGGGAAGCTGGCATCCTTTGGTTCTCGTTCTGGATGATTACTGACTTGACCGACGGAACGATTGCACGCAACTGCAACTTGACTACCGAAATAGGCAAATGGCTGGACCCGCTAAGCGACAAGTGTATGTACTTCCCCTGCCTGTTATACCTCAGCCTGGGACACAACGTCCATCCCGAAGCCAGACTCAATTTTTGGGGCGTACTAGCTTTTATTGTCATCGACACCGTTGGTCAAACATCGCGGCTTTTCAGCAAAAAAAAAGCCGCCAATTCGTTTGGCAAGGCCAAGACTGCTTTGGTTACGATCTTACTCTCAGCTGCAGCATTGTACCATATTGATCCCCTGCCACTAGTCAATAACACCGTCTTGGGATATCTACTCTTCAGCTGCGTACTGCTGGCATTCCTGTCAGTTTACTGCAAAGTCATACCGGATTTCTGGTACGCCAACACTTTGACTTTTGCGAACCTGCTTTGCGGACTGGCTGCGACCTGGATAGTCTGCAGCAGCGATTCTTTTACTTGGGGCTTCGTGCTGATCTTCGTGGGACAATTCTTTGACCTCTTTGATGGACGCTTGGCTCGCAAATTCGGCTCCACTAAACGCGGGGCATTTTTTGATGACGTCGCCGATGCCACCAGCTTTGGCTTGGCGGTCAGCTGTCTCATCTTCCGCGGCTTGGCCTCCGGAGATTCCATCATACCGCCTTGGCTGGCATTACTCATCGCGATCTTTTATTCCGTCTGCTTGATCTACCGCTTGTACCGTTTTCTCAGGCCGACCCGGCAATACCCAAAGGGCATTTTTCAAGGCCTGCCCTCGCCAGCAGGGGCATTGGTGGCCTGCTCAGCAGTGCTCGCGGGGCTGCAATTCCCCCATCCGGTCAGTAGCATAGCCTCAGCGCTGATTGTCATTGTGGCCTCCTGCCTGATGATCTCCAATATCCCATATCGGCATTTTGGCCAGAGTCTCTGGCCGGCGATACCAATGGCGCTGAAATTGCTGTTATTAGTGATGCTGATTATCTTTGTCAATTTCGTTCTAGTCAAGAGGCGTGACTGGGAATTCGCCTTCGTCTGGTTTTGCGTCCTAATCAGTAGCTTGTATGCATTTTTAGCGGTTGCTAGCCGAAAACAATTGACAGAATAGCCTATAAGAATTATATTTCAGGAACGCCTGCGCCAACTTATTTGGCAATACAAGAACAAAACTTAGGAGTCAATTATGATATTACCCGGTTGTTACACTGCCCTGGTCACCCCTTTTCGCAATGCTGAAGTCGATTACCCGACATTAGAAAAACTGGTTGACTTACAGATTTCTGCCGGGGTCAGTGGCATTGTCCCAGTAGGCACCACCGGAGAATCTCCGACCGTAAATACGGATGAGCATCTCAAGATCATTGAAACTGTTACCCGAAGAGTCGCCAAACGCTGCCTAGTCATTGCCGGCACTGGCGCCAATTCCACTAGCGAGGCCATTCATCTGAGCTGCGAAGCAGCCAAAATGGGCGTCGATGCCACCTTACAAGTGACGCCATACTACAACAAGCCCAATGCCGAAGGTCTCTACCGGCATTTCCTCAACGTGGCGGAAACATCCGGCTTGCCGATTGTGCTTTACAATGTCCCCGGGCGAAGCAGTGCAGAAATACCCCTGGAGGTGGTGCTTCGTTTAGCCTCACACCCGCTAGTGGCAGCGATTAAAGAAGCCGGCGGCAGCGTAGATCGAGTCAGTGCCATCCTCAATGCTTGCGATCTGACGGTTATCAGCGGTGATGACGGCCTGACTTTGCCAATGCTGGCTGTCGGTGCTAAAGGCGTGATCAGCGTGACCTCGAACATCATCCCCGCTGAAATCTGCAAGATGGTCTCGGCGGCCTTAGCGGGCGACTTTTCGCTTGCGCTTAGCTACCATCGACGCTATTATAGCTTGTTCCGCGATTTGTTCATCGAAAGCAATCCTATCCCGGTCAAAGCCGCTATGGCTGACTTGGGAATGCTGACTGAGGAATACCGCCTGCCGCTGTATCCCTTGAGCGCAGATAATCGCCGGAAGCTCCGCGCGACACTGCAGCAAGTCGGCCTGACGGGCAAACCTGAATGAGTTTTTCCAGTGAATTGATGTGGCTGAACATCCTGCTGTTCATAGTGGGAGTGTTTGCTTTATTGCGCGGCAGTGACTGGTTTATCGATGCCGTCTGCGCGATTGCCCACCGTTTTCAGATTTCTGAACTGATCATTGGCTTGACAGTGGTCAGTATGGGCACCAGTCTGCCCGAACTAGCCACTAATGTCTACGCTTCGTTGACCAATAATGATGCCATCGCCTTCGGCAATGTCGTAGGCAGCAATATCACCAACGTGATGCTGGTCCTCGGCCTAGGAGCATTGCTGAGCGGTCCGATTGCAGTGCCACGGAAGCTTTTCCAACGTGACGGATTGATGATGCTGGGGATGACTCTGTTGACCTTGTTGTCGGGCATTTTTCTGCATGGTTTAAGTCGCTGGGGGGGGATACTGTTTCTAGTACTGCTGCTTGGCTATATGTCCTTGCTTAGTCAGGAAAAAAACTTACCTGTCGAAGACGAAAAGCCAGCCGAGGCAAAACAAGATTTTGGTTTACTCCAGGCGGTCCTCTTAATGATCATAGGCCTGAGTATGGTTTTCAGCGGCGCTAAGTTGGTTGTTGACAATGCCGTCTGGGTGTCCTTACGCCTCGGCGTCTCACAGACGCTCGTTGCAGTTACGGTGGTGGCTTTCGGTACCAGTTTGCCTGAATTGGCCGTCACCATCTCGGGCATCATCAAGAAACACGCCGGTATTGCTCTGGGCAACATCGTCGGCAGCAATATCTTCAATATGATGATGATCCTCGGGGTATCCTCAGTCATACATCCCTTGACCGCTGATGCGCCAATGCGGCATTTCAACTTACCGTACTTGTTGCTCTCCGATGTCCTGTTGTTGGTTTTTATGCGTACGCGATGGAAAATCAGCCGCTGGAATGGCCTGGTGCTTTTTGCCGGCTACATTATCTTCCTAATCATAAATTTTACCCACCTGAGTTGAAT
>CAZUCG010000027.1:0-12510 GCA_964619145.1 uncultured Lentisphaeraceae bacterium
ATCCCGGCCGATATCGATGGCTATCGCGCTATGGGTCAAGGCACCCACGCTGATGAAATCTAGTCCCAGGTGCTGCAAACTCGGCAGTCGCTCCAAGGTGATGCCGCCGCTAGCCTCAGTCTTGGCTCTACCGGCAATGATCCGAATGGCCGCAGTCATTTCGGCATTGCTCATATTGTCCAACAGAATATATTCCACCTTGGCCTCGGCTGCCGCTCGTACATCTTCCAAGGTATCGGCTTCGACCTCTATTTCCAGTTGCGGATAACTCTTACGGCAAGCCTGCACTGCCCGATTGATGGAATCAGACCCGCTGAGCTTCGCCAGCTCACGGTGATTATCCTTAATCATAACCCGGTCATAGAGGCCGATGCGATGGTTCTGCCCACCGCCAGCCCAGACTGCATATTTTTCCAGCCAGCGCAAGCCGGGTGTGGTCTTGCGGGTATCAAGGACCTTGGTCTTGCTTTCTCCCAATGCCTGCACATACTGCCTAGTCATAGTGGCAATACCGCTCAAGCGCTGCAGAAAATTCAAGGCAGTGCGTTCGGCGGTCAAAATTGTCCTGGCTGAGCCACGCACGCTGGCTAGGTTATAACCGACGGGACAGAATTGGCCTTCCTGGGCGTGAGTCTCCAGCACGACCTCGCCCGGAAATTCTTGGAACAGCACCTGCAAGACTGGGAAGCCGGCGCAGACACACTCTTGCCGAGTGACAAAATGGGCCTCGATCTGCAGGTCCTCCGGCACAATCGCCAGGGTGGTGGCATCGCCACTGCCGACATCCTCAGCAATAGCCAAGCGACAGCGTTCGCGTAAGTAAGTATCCGGTAAATTCATTTCTCTTTCGCCTCCGGAAGATAAAATTGGATAACCGAGACCAACGCCAGCAGCGCGCCAGTATGGGCAAAGACCAGGCAGACGCCAGCCATTGGCAGCCACAGCAGAGTCACCGCGCTAGCACCAGAAATGAAACACAGCAAGCAGACTAGCAGAACTGCAGAACTGCGTGAGAGCCCGAGTTTGACAAAGCGATGGGAGATGTGGCGATTGTCGCCGACATAGATCGGCAGCCGTAATTTCAGGCGCAGGATGACTACCGCAGCCGCATCAAACAAAGGGATAGCCAATACCAACAGCGGAATCAGCACCGGGGTCGCCGTGGGGCTCTCGCCAGGCATATAGTAAGTCGTCATTATGGCCAGCACAGCCAGACAATAGCCGAGAAAATGACTGCCGCCATCGCCCATAAATATTTTTGCCGGCGGGCGGTTATGGGCTAGGAAGCCCAACGCGCTGCCGCCGGCAGCGGCGCCCAGCATAGCCACAAAATGCTGTTCGCGGAATGATGCCACGAGCAACAGAAACAGACAGGCGAGCATCGCGGCTCCGCCCGCCAAGCCATCCATATTGTCAAAGAAATTCAGGGCATTGATCACGGTCAAAATCCAAAACACCGTCACTAGCCAGGTCAGGATGGGGTTGTTCAGCCCAAGTGTCAGGCGTGGCCCCCAAGTCGCGCTAACCGCCGCCAGCAGAAATTGCAAGAGGAATTTCTGACTAGCCGGCATTGGGAAACGGTCGTCCCATACTCCGACGGCAGTAAAAGCCGTGGCCACTGCCGCCAACAGCAATAAGTTCCGCCAAACCGTCTGAATGCCCGGCAAGACGTAGTTGATGTCAGCGGACAGCATACTTTTACCCAGCGAGCTGACCACGATGCCCCCCACAAGTGTAAGCAGCCAAGCCAAGCACATAGCAATGCCACCGGCCACCGGCGTGGGCGAACGGTGACTTTTGTGCGCTTCGTTCTTAGGTGTGTCCAGCAAACCTAGCTGCACTGCCAGCACCCGGCAGGCGCCGGTCAGGATGACGGCCAGGATAGTCGCGGTCAACCAAGAAAGACCGTAGAGTAATAACCAACTCATTGATGCTCTTGAATATAGGTAGTTAAGTAATCGGCGACTTCGTCTTGATTGCAGCCGTCGGTGTTAACCAGCAACGCATCTTCCGCGGCCCTTAGGGGTGCCACTGCGCGGCTGCTGTCCAAACGGTCACGCTCGGCAATCTCTGCCGCCACCGCCTCCAAGGTCGCACCAGCGGCGACCTCGCCAGACTGGGCGAAGCGGCGGCGGGCGCGTTCCTCGGGGCTGGCAGTAATGAAAAATTTATATTTTGCTTGTGGGAAAATAACCGTCCCGATATCACGTCCTTCCATAATCACGATCCCCAAGTCGCGACATTCGCGTTGCCGTTCCAGCATCCAGGCGCGTACTGCCGGGATACTGGCCACTTGGCTTACCACCGCAGTCACTGCCGCTACCCGGAAAGCCTCTGGCTGCAGCGGCTGGCCATTCAGGAAGAGCTGCAATGTTTGCGTTGCCACCAGCCGATAACGCAAGTCCCAGCCGGGCAGCAGCGCAATCAGCTTCTCAGGCTGAGTCCCAGGATTGACGCCTTCCTGCAAGGCAGCCCAGGCGACCGCACGGTACATATCGCCGGTATTGACATAGAACCCACCCAGGCGCCCCGCCAGTAAGCGGGCGGCGGTGCTTTTGCCGGATGCGGCCGGTCCATCAATGGCTACTTGGTATTGTTGTTCAGTCATTTTCCCCGGCCGGGGTCAGTTCCCCAGTGCTAGGTGCTGGTAATTCGGGGACCTCTCCGCTCTGTTCGATGGCCGGCGGGCTGCTCAGCCAATAATTAAGTGGGACGAAGATGCGCTTGCCGTCAAAGACCGTGATATAGAGCATCAGCCCGATCAGCAACACTGCGAAGACGTTTTGCAGCACTGACACCAATTTAATTGGCAATCGCCGGCGAATTATCAATTCTAGTACCGCGTAAGCGATATGCCCGCCATCGAGCACCGGCAGCGGCAAGAGATTGAATATCGCTAAACTGAAGGAAATCAAAATAATGAAAGACAACCCTCCCCGCATCCCCTCGAATTTCAGCTTGTACCAGAGCATCAGCAGGATACCCAGCGGTCCGCTCAGATGCTTGACCTGAATTTGAGTCTGCGAGCTCTCGGTCTCTTGTCCGGAAGTCAGGCTTTTGAGGCGGTTCCCGATAGGGGAAAATAGTAGCCCCAGGGTCCGATAAGTCTGGCTGACGACATTGCTGAACTGCTTCCAGGGATTCGGATAGCCGATTATCTTGGGGTCACTGCCGGCCAGCTCTAAGCCGATGCGGTACACGCCATTTTCGTCAGAAGTGCTTTTTTCTGGTGTCACTCCTAAGGTCAGGTTTTTCCCCGCTCGGTTAACCAGCAGCGATAATTCCTGGCCTTCGCTATCCTTAATGGTATTGATAAGCATCATAACATCGGTGATGTCTTTGCCATCGACAGTGACCAGCCGGTCACCGTGTTGCAGGCCGGCTTTCGCCGCTGGTGAATCAGCCACCGCCTGCTTGGCCATCACGTTAAAGGCTAAGCCTAAGGCAGCAGCCGTGGGCAGTTGATCGCCCGGCAATTGCATCCCCCCGAAGACTTTCTCCTGACCGTTACGGTTGACAATTAAACTCACAGTCTGACCAGATAAGGTTGAGAGATATTCGCTGAATTCTTCTGCCGTGGCGATATTCCGGTCATTGATGGCCAACAGCTGATCACCCGCTCGCAGCCCTTGCTGTTCGGCGCTAGAGCCGGGCAGTACCGCACCAATGGTCACCGGATTGCGGGCGGTAAAAAATGGCACTCCCAAGTCTTCCAGCATCGGATTAGGAGCCGGCGGATAGACGATCTCGCGTTTCTGTCCAGCGTTATCAACTACCGTTAAGGTGACATTCGGCCCCTTCTTGTAGACGTATTCCAGGCCGACTTCTTCGATACCTTGGGTGAAAGGTCGGCCATTGACGGCAATGATACGGAAGCCAGGCCGCAACCCAGCCAGCCATTCGGGATTGATGACTGGCTGATATGACAACTCGACCTCCTTGTCTTTCTGCATAACCAGCAGCTGCATAGGGGCGCTGTCAGCCAGCAAATCCTCACTTACGACATCCCAGGTATCTGGTGTCACCGGTTGGCCATCGATGGCAACCACCAAGTCCGTCATCTTCAGGCCGTCCTTGTACAACGGCAGAATTTGCGGGACTTTGGTAATCAGGCAGGACTGCGCGGGGGCCGGCTCCCAGACGCCGACGAACCACATAATGCCGGCCAAGAAGAAGCCGAACAGCAAGTTAAAAACAGGCCCGGCCACCGCCGTCAAGATGCGGTCGACAGGCGAACTAGGCGGGAGTTTTTCGCCGTTGCTACTCTCTGGCTCAGCTGTGGGCTCAAGTTGCGGCAGCATAACATAACCGCCGAACGGCAGCCAGCTGACCACGAATTCGACTCCTCTGATAGTGGTGCCCCAGATCTTTTTACCGAAGCCGATCGAGAACTTGTCCACGTGCAAGCCACGCCACAAGCCAGCTAAGAGATGGCCGAATTCGTGGATGAAGATACAGAACCCAAAAAAGAAAACAATAAATATTATTTTCCAGGCCATATTAAGGCCAAAAACAAAGTTACTCACTGGATAAATCTCCGAGATTTAATTTGTCGCTAGGCGGTACTGAATTATTATATTCAGGCGGTGTGATAATATAACCGTTAATCTCGCAAAAAACAATAGCGGCCCTTAGTGCTGGTAGCATTAGCGCCGAACCGAGTAGCCGGCAAAATATAGCGTTAGGCGGAAGGGTGAACTCGGGGACATTGCCTTTTACTGGCGGCGGCTGGCCGCTAGCGGGCTTAAGATTCCTTTTTTAGGGCAGATTTCGCGGCCAGAGCATCGCGTTCAGGCTTAAGTTCAAGTTCAGGCCGCATTGGCTGGCCTCGGCCCGCAATTTTTTGGCCAGGATGGCGGTATTCTGGCCATCGCTGGGCGAGAATAACAACTGTCCCTGCCAACAGTATCCGTGCAGCGCCTGCGGCGATTGTTGGCCTGAGAGTATATCTGGGATGCAAGTAAAATATCCCTCCCCAGGGCCAGTTCTCTCCAACAGCCAAATTTCCCGTTTGAGTTGAGTGTCCACTAGCCAATGTAAATTCGGCTTGCCATCTTGGCAGGCGCTGACCACGGCAACCGGCGTCAGGCCCCTGGTTAATGAAATCTCATACAGGCGCTTCATAAAGCGGATTTGCAAGTCGAAGTCATCGGGCTGCACATTTTCCAGTACTCTGGCAATGGCAGCCACTTCCTCAGGATGCTCGACGCTTTCACTGGGATTACGCCAATTCCAATTCGGGCGCACGCAGTTTTGCAATTGCTGCAACGGCTCATCAAGGAGCAAACTATACAACGGCGAAGTCAGTTTCAGCAATTGCAGCAGCTCTTTAAGCAAAGCCATCCGCATATACGGCTGCATATTCTTCTTAGCCAAGAGCTCCAGGAGATTTCGTTGCAAGGCTTTCTCCATCGACTCGAGATTCTGTTGCTGGCGCAAATCCGCCAGAGCCTGGTGCAAGAACAAAAAATGTGAGTTCTTAGGGAAAAATGGCTCTGGCATTGTTAGATTGACATTCTGCAATGCCACCAAGGTCTTTGGCAAACGTACCCCTGGCAGCTTTTGCACCGACGAGAAATGAAAGGCCTGCTGTCCTTGGCTGTCTTTTATGGCATTGACTTGCAGAACAAACGCAACGCCCTTCTCTCCAGATTTCAGACTCAGACTCGGGAATACCAAAGCCGTAATTTGCCGTGAGGCGATACTGCGCTCCAACTCCGGCGGCTGTTCACAGAACAAGCGGAATTCGCTGCCGTCCTCCGCCAAGAACAGCAATTCATAGAGGTCGCAGTCGCTCAATATCTCCTGCTCGAGGCGATTCAACTCAGCAGTAATTTGCCGGAGTTGCTGCTGTCCGGCCGGGTCGGCAAAATATAACCGCTGCAAGGCGTACTTACCGATAAATGGGCGGCTCAGCCAGAGGCTAATTTTTTCGCTACTCAAGAATGGCAAATCCCCAGGGAGCATCCTGGCCTGGGCCAAGGCCAGCCACATATTCTCGCTCTCGACGGCCTTTTGGTATTCAGGTAAGAGCTCGGGGCAAAGATAGGGCATTTTCTGCAAAGCGGCTAAGTACTCCTGCCAGTCGGCGGGTTGCCGTAAGCTCCTCTCCAAGGCTAATCTCTCTTTGCTCGAGGCGATGCTATCTGTGAAGATTTTATGCTGCTGTTCCACTAACGGCAGCCAGCGCTCACGAATTTCGCTGGGTAGGGCTTCTTTTTTCAGCGCCGCGAGCTGCTCTTCTGCTGTCCGGAGCAGTTCGGACAGCTGCTCTTGGCTGAGGACTCGCGCTTGCAGCAATTCGATGTTATGCTGGGATGCTTGGTTAAACTCCTGGCAACTACTTTTGAATTCCTCTTCTTGGCGGGCGAATTTCTCCTTCTGCAACTTGCGTCGCAGCTGCTTCAAGGCATCGAGGCTTTTCCGCAATTCGCCAGTACGCTCAGCCGCTAACGTCTCCAGCTGGACGAAATCCTGCTCACAAGACTGGCTATCGCAGTTGTCAATATCCAGCTCGCTTTCCAAGCGCTGCATTATGGCTTTGAAGACTTTCTCGTCTTCAGCCAGACGAAGGCGCATCCCCTCCGCCTCGGCCTGCAATTTCTGTACTGGAGGACGCTGCGCCAAAGCTGGCGATTTTTGCGCCAAGGCCTGATACACTCTCAGCGCCGCCGTGGGGTTTTCATCTTGCAGACAATCTCGCATCGCCTGAATTGCATCGGCAGTCTCTCGGTAGCGTTGCACGAAGACGATTGCAGTTGTAATTGCCGTGGTCAAAGCAATTACCAGCAAAAATCCCAACAAGCAGGCACGCAGATGCCGGCGTTTTTCCTGCAACAGGAATCTCCCCTTCGCGTCTTGATATCTATCCAGCAAGATGTCCTCGAGAGGCAAATCCAAATTCAACAAGCTATGATAAGTCCTGTCGATTTCTGCAAACGGCACTTCGTCATCGAGTTGCCGGTGGAGTTCCTGCTGCAGCAGATAGTGCTGTTGCTTTTGTGATTCGGCGTGCTGGCGCTCCGTCAACCAGCGTTCTGCCTCAAAGACCTGCTGCTCATCCGCCGGCGTGAGCCGTAAAAATGCGCTGGTCAGCAACTGCCGCCAGTCAGCCAAGGATGCCGCCAATGCTTTTGCAGACTGGCCGCTGAACGCGCTAGCAATATCAGTCAGCAATTGCTGCTTGCGCTGCGTGGTCAACTCCTCTTGTTTTATTTTCAGCCATTGGTCTATTGCTGCCAGTCGCTTAGCCTCGGGCCGGGACAGCAGCTTCGGCGAAGTCAATTCGGCCTGCAATTCCTGCACTCGCTCAAAATTCCCCTTAACCATCTCTTGTTCAGCGGCGGCCAACAATTCCGGCAGCCAGAGTTTTTCGGCATTGTGGAGGTTTTTCTTCCAGGTCTTGCCGTGACTGGGTTCTTTTTTGACTATCTCGCGCAAAATTTTGACCTTAGTAGCGTTGTCGCCACCGCGCACCATCCCGCGCCATTTCCTGATCAGGACAGCTAGGCTGGCGGCCTGATTGCTGTGTTGCGATAGTTTTTGCAAAACAGCCCTGTCGAGCTGCGGTGGACAAGGCCAAGCATAACTCTGGCATAGCTCCCTCCAGGCGTCCCATTCTGGGATTTGCAATTGTCGCGCTCGTTCACTCAAAGCCGGCGTAAAGCTATGGTCGATTTGCCAAGCCTCGCTACTGTCGCCGCGAGAATACGCCGCTGCGCATTCAGCCAGCTGGGCATTGAGTTCCTGGCAGGTGGCGGCAAATTCCACCGCCACAGAGCGCATTTCTTTGTTGGCGCTATGGTCCGGAGATTGTAAAAAAGTCCTGATGGCTCGAATTTGCTCTGATGTCTTCACGTTATTTTTGCCTACTCAGAAGATTTTTTAGGAGCTCGCATTTGCCGGGTTACAAAAAGCTGCTGCTGGAATTTTTCCCACAAAGCCGGGTTTTCCGGTATCAACTGGCCCTTGAACTCAACAAAGAAATCGCCGGCGCCTAGCGATTGCGATTGCTGATTTAGCTCAGCCCAAGCGGTGTCGTATTTATCCTGCTGTGCAATTATCTCTTTTTCTGCTTTGTTGCATTCCGACTGCTGCAGCTTGTGTTTTTGAACCAGAACAGGCAGATTTTTTCTCAGTGTATCGCTGTCTTGCAGATGCTTCTCCTTGGCAGAGCGAAAATTTTTATCCTGGCCGCAATTTTTCAGCAATTTATCTAGTTCGATGGGCATTTCTTTGGCTAGGTCAGCGACGCCCAAGTTGTACTGTACCTCCTGGTTCTCTAGCAGCGCTTGGCCGGCTTGAGCATACAGCAACTCGACTGCGACCCGAAAATCCGTCAGCAGATCATCGAGTTGATCCTTAATAGCCTTCGCGGCGGCACTTTTTAACTTATCGAGCCGGGCGCGGATTTTTTGCAACTGCTCGTCCAACTTGGCCGAGGTATATGCCTGTTCGCGGCTACTAGTCACAATCTGCTGGTAGATGTTGCCACGACTGACAGCAAATTCAGCACTGTCCTGTTTGGCTTTCTGGCTGTTCTGCCAAGCCGAGTTACAACGAGCAATAATAATAGGCAAGGTCAAGGCGTGCAGTTTATCCAAAGAGCAATCGCCAATACTGATCTCTAGGAATTCAGCGAACTCTTTCTCGTCCTGACTTTCTTGATACCGCACAAGCCAATTTTTGTTGCTGAGGCGGCCCATTTGGCACAGCTCGATGTACTCGGGACGGAATAGCGGTTTCCAGGACCAGAGATCAGACCCGCGGCAAAGACAGATTTCCCGGATATTCTTGTGGGTAACAATGTGCAGGTCTGCCTCTGCCTCCGGAAAAATCAGCAGCAAGTTTTTCCAGGACAAGCGGAGCGTCTGTGCCGGGTCAGCTCCTGGGAATGCTCTGTGGACCATCTTACTGGCTCCGCCACCCGTAGCCCGCAAGGGCAACACTCGCAGTTCTTGGCGGTCTCGGTCTTCCTGGTAAACTTCGGTCGCCCAGTCAGCAGACCACTTTACCCGGTCAATGCCAGTTAGTATCAGCCTGGCAGCATCTGCTGAAGTCAGGCTGGCCGGCAAGGGTAACTCACGCAAGCCCTGCCGCCAGGCCCGGAATAGCTTGAATTCATCTTCGATTTTGGCCACAAAGCCCGGTTTAGCCGATACCGGCGCGACTATGCTGCTCGTAGTCGCCAGCGCCACTTCAGGCAAAGACACAGTCTCAGGCTTAACAACCGGAGTCGGGCCCCCGCTATCTTCCTGTTGCGCCAGAAGCTCCAGCACTGGATCGGTTGCTGATGGCTGGTAGAGATAAAAAACCACTAAACAGCCAAATAACAAGCAAGACACAAGCAGCAAAAATATTGCTTTCCGCAATAAAAAGTTCTTACCAGCGGTTTTTTCGCATAGCGGCGGGCTAGTCGGTGCCTGAACTGCAGCTTCTTGAGCAGGCACGCCGGCTTGGCTCAACCGGTCAGTCTTTGGATAGGAGGCGTCTGCCAGTGCCTCCGCCACTACTGTTGCAACAGGCAACGGGGTGTCCTGCTCAGCGGCGAGAGGGGCAGCAGCAGCAGTTACCACTGCTATCGCTTCCAAGATGCCGTGCCGGGCACCGTGTACCAGGGCTGAGTTCTCCCATTCCAACGGCATAGGTTTGGGTTCACAAAAACAAAATAAATTGTCGGTCTGCATCCTCTTAGCAGTTACCAGTAGGGGCATTTCAGGTAAACAGAAGCGCAAAAAACATTCACTATTGTTGCCACCTTGGCTGAAATATGTACTGAAGGTAAATTTTGGCAAATATTCCTGGGGCAGCAAACGCGCTACCTCGGCGACTAATTCCAGCAGGACCTGCACCGGCGTCCCTAACGGAAACTCAAGATAGAAATTCGGATAGAGTTTCTGCACAAACACTTCCGCCACCACGCCGGCCCAGCCAGCATCGCCAGCGATACTCTGCCATTGTTGCGCATAAGTCGAATTCAGACGCCGGGAATTCGGCTGGGAATACTGCAACAAGTGCGGCGGCTCATCCCAGCTATCCACAAAATTGTCGTTCGCCAGGCAGAGCGAAATCGCGCCATACGGGAAGCGCAGGCTCTCTCGTTCGGATTCAAACAGCAGATGGTGAGCAATCTTGTTGCTTCGGCCGGTGTAATCCAAGCCAGCGAAGCCAATCCGGCTGACTACCTGCAAGTCCTGGCTTGCGAAATGATAAATCTGGTATGAGAAACAAACCGGGTTTTCGTGTGCGTTGGGCAAGTGCCCAGGGATGGCAGGCAAATACGCGCTCATCCCCTCCAGCAAAGGCACGAGATTCCCAGGCATCCCTTGGGTCCACGCCACAGAACAGTACCCGGATCGACCGGGAATCAAACCCTGTTGGGCCGATGTGTAGATTAGTTCGAACATATAAATACAGTGAACTGTAGATAGCACTGCCAGCTTACGAAACGATAAGACTATCTTGCCGAGCCAACACACTATGACAGGGCTAAATTACCAACGGTCGGCAGTAGTCTTGTGTTTGCTGGTCAATTGAGGGAGGATATACTGGGTCCCCGCGATGTCTAAGACCGCGCCAGCGTAATTGCCGGGCAGCCGGATAACCTCATCACTGACCGGATGGCGAAAAAGCAGACTACCGCCATCTTCTTTGCACTGCAACAACGGCTTCGCACCCTGTTTTTTACGGTCCACAAAGGGTATTATGCCATATTCCAACAGCAATATCCAAAACGGAAATTCCACTGCCAGCGGCGTGATCTTCGCTGGAATGATCCCAATCGCGCCGCTGTCATTGCGCTCCGCTAGGCAACCGAAGCTGCTGACCGGCACAAAATAGACCGTCGAGAAGAATGCCTCGGCCGTGTTCACTACATCTGGCGACTGCTGCAGAAGCATCGCCCGCAAATGGAATGACAAATTCAAGAATGCCGATCGGTCCAGGCGATAAGTAAACGACTCCTTGTATTCCTGCATAAACTCCTCGGCTGAGAGTTCGTAGGGGAATTGTTTTCGCCAAGTGTCGTATTTCGCGACCGCAATCACTAGCGGGATCTCACAATTCTCTCGGGCAGTCATATTTTTATGCCGGCGGATTCGGTTTATCATCTCGGATAGCAAAGTAGCTTGATTGGAGACCCGGGCGTTCTCCTGAACTTGTGGATCAGCGGAATCGCAGAGGTCACGCATATAAGCGTCATTTGTCGGGTCGAAAAGGAAGATAATGCCGTGCGAATGCGCCAAATGCTGCGTGGCAGGGTTTGCCACCAAATCGGCTCCAGGCTGGAATTGCTCCCCGGCATTATCATAAAAGACAAGGTTATAATTCTTCTCCTCGACCTTGATGCTCTCAGCCCAAGCTCGCAGTTCAAAGATGAAAGGCTTAGGTAAATCGATGGGAATGCCGTCCAATTGCACCTGATCAGAGAACTCCTGCCCGGTCTGATGAGTTTTTGGCAAGACCACAATCTGCTGCCGGTCTAAGGCCATAAAGATGGTCCGCTCATAACTTTGCAGCACCGCATTCAAGAGTGGGTCGGTATCAAGCAACGAATAGCCAAAAAAACGCGTCATACTCCGTCGCAACTCGTGCAGCAATACAGTCAGGTAATAAGACTTGCCTGAAGATGGCGCTCCGACGATAGAGAAATAAATTGAATCCAAATCAATCGTAGTAGAGGGTACCCGCAGATGACAGCGCGGACAGGCCATCTCAGTGCAGGCCATCCCCTGAGCATCTAACGGCTGACCCAGAGAATTGAACGAAGTGGGCAAAAAACGCCGCTGCTCGAACTCCCCGCAAATTTTATCGCCTACCAATGCCGGATGGGCGGCGATATAGAGCAAGTTTTCTTGCGAGAAGCTCTGCCAGCAATGCGGGCAAGTAATATCGCCCTCCAAGCTATCTGCAGCCATTTCCAGCAACTCTTGTGAGTCAGGCTCCGCGGGGAATTCTGCCTGGCCGGCGACATTAGCCGGCGAGGCTGCCGGCCAGGCTGCCGGCACTACTTTGGCAGAGTTATTGCTAATCTCGGCAATTGTCGAGAGTGGTATGGTCAGGATTTGCTCGCAACGCACGCAAGTCACCGTGCTATTGCGTAAAAGGTCAATCTTGCCCATCATATGCTGAGCACAGCCCGGACAGGAAAAACGCACCGTATCACCACGCTCGCTGAGAATTATAGCCGCGATACTGCCGGCAGCGCTACCCGACTGCAACGGCGCTTGGGCCTGGAGTTCCTGATAATCCTGATAAGTCTGCCAGTTGGCTGATTCGCCATTACGCACCGGCGTGGCGAGAGTTATTTTTTGCTCGGCATAGCATTGCAAAAGAGTATTTAAGTCCAATGGCCCGACTGCTAGACCATTCTTATAAAAATACCACGTATTATCCATACTCAATTGTTTGCCCTTAAATAGAACCCGTCTAAAAACACAGTTGTTAGTTGTTAGTTGAATGTCCACAGGGTTGGTTGCATAGCGACCTACCCTGGGACTAAACGGGCACCAC
>CAZUCG010000028.1:0-12353 GCA_964619145.1 uncultured Lentisphaeraceae bacterium
TCCCTTTAGTGGAGGGAATCTGCTCCCCTAGAGCCAGATCAGGCGTGACCGCCTGCCGCAACGCCCGGCCGAAGGCCTTGAAAATCGCCTCCAGACCGTGGTGATTCTCCTCACAAAACAGCAAATCGACGTGCAGTGTCGTGCCAGAGCTGTTGACCCAGGCTTGAAAAAATTCGTGAAATAGTCGGCAACTAACTCCACCGACTAGATTTTCTGGAAAAACCGCTCGCCAGGCCAAATGTGGCCGGCCGGACAAATCGAGCACGACTCGCGCCAGAGACTCATCCAAGGGCACTGCCGCCGTACCAAAACGAGTTATCCCGCGCTTGTCGCCAAGGGCATTCTTACCGGCTTGGCCAAGCGCGAGTCCTATATCCTCCAGAGTGTGATGGGCATCGACCTGTAAATCACCAGTACAGTGCAGGTCAAGGCGAAATTGGCCGTGCCGAGCAAAAGCCTCCAGCATATGGTCCATAAAGGGCACACCAGTGACAATCGTATTTTCGCCACAATACGGACCGAGGCCAAATTCAACGTTGATGGCGGTCTCTTTTGTGGTCCGAGTGATTTTTACAGTTCTTTCCATTTTCATAATTCCTCTACCTAAACAATTAGATAATATAATCATTGCAAATCATTTGGAAACCCCAAACCGCGATTTTTCTCTGATTTAGCAAAGAAATCTGCTAATTGGCTCTTCTGCCAGCAGTAATGAGTGGTTCTCAGCCTGGGCTAGCAGAAAAAATAGCGCTATTTTCAGGTCTGGCATTGTCAAATTGACGACTCGTGCTTTATTATAGTGTTTTCATTCAGCCGCCTACTTCTTCGCTCGATACTTGCCGTTTCATTTTGCTTGAAGGTAAAAAATGTCTGCAGTCTTTTTCCCCTGGTCGGAGTTATTATCGCTCACTGGCGGTCAGTGGTTGCTTCCTCCTATCAAGACCAGCTCGTTGCCAGGGATTTATGGCATTAACGACGACAGCCGCAGGCTGCTCCCGAACAACCTGTTCGTAGCCATCGCCGGCGAGGTCGCGGACGGCCATCGTTTTTTGCCGCAAGCACTAGCTGCCGGCGTCGCTGCTATCTGTGTGGACAAGCAACCGCTGCCGGCAATAATGCAACAATTACGCGAGCGCTCTTGCGCCTGTTTACAAGTCTCGGACAGCCTCCTGGCTTTCCAAGTCCTGGCTAGTGCCCACCGCCGGAAATTCCCCGCTTTGCAAGAATTGGCCATTACCGGCAGTTGCGGTAAGACCAGCAGCAAAGAGATGTGCGCAGCAGTCTTGGAACAGCGTTGGCCGGGACAGGTCCTGAAAACCCTCGGCAACACCAATAACCACTATGGACTGCCGCGCAATCTCCTGCGCCTCGACAACCACCACCGAATCGCGGTCTTGGAAATGGGCAGTAACCACCCCGGTGAAATCGCCCACCTAGTCTCGCTGGCCCCGCCACAAGTCGGGCTAGTCTGCAATATCGGTGCTGCGCACTTGGAATTCTTCCACGACTTACTGGGCGTAGCCAACGAAAAAGGCGATTTGCTGGCCGGCACTGCGCCCGACGGCATCGCCATCTTCCCGCAAGAGGCCGTGGGGAGAGAAATCCTGCAGAAAAAAGCCGGCCGACGCAAAATCCTGACCTTCGGGAAGACCAACCCCGCCGATATCCGCGGTGAATACCTAGGAGCGTCTGCAGATGGCCAATTCGCACTCCGCCTCAGTTGGCGAGACAGCCAGCTCGAACGGGAATTCAGCTGGAAGCTCGGGGGAGCGCATCAAGCCCTGAATGCCGCGGCTGCCGCCGCTGTCGGCACTGCCTTCGGCCTGACAGCCGATGAAATCATCGCTGGCTTGCAAAGCTGTGTCTTGCCTGGGCAACGGACGGAAATTGTAGAACAAGACGGTGTCTTCTGGGCCAATGATGCCTACAACGCCAACCCTGATAGCGCAGCAGCAGCCCTAGCCTGGTTTGCCGATGTCAGCCGCCAGGCCAGCCGGCAAATACTCATCCTCGGCGAAATGCGCGAGCTAGGTGAACACGCTGCCCAGGCGCACACACAACTCTTGCAGCAAGCGCGGGCAAAGTTTCCTCACGCCGAGATAATTACCGTCGGTACTCTGATGGCCGCTCCGGCCAATAACCTTGGCTTAGCCCATTACCCGGACCTCGAGGCCCTACAACTTGCTCTGCCCAAGCCATTCCCGCCCCAGACCTGGATTCTGCTCAAAGCCTCGAATGGCGTAAAACTCTATTCCCTGGTAGGCAGTCAGTAACGACGCTAGTTGGCTGGCGTTTTCAGCGCCAGGGTTTTTCGGCAGCAAAGATTTTTTGACACTCCTGCGCCGTCAGTGGGCGATCAAACAAAGCGAATTCGTCAATCAGGCCATTGATGTAAGCGCCAGCCGAATAGCCCAGGCTGAGTTCCTGCAATTCTTTGCCAGGCCCAAACGGCTTGGCGTTATGCCATCTCTGGCTGCCGCCGTCAAGGAGCACCTCCAGATGCAACCAATCGTCCTTTTGCTGCCAATTAAAAACAAGATGCCGCCAGACATCACCGGGGTTATTGACTTCGGCAAAGGGCACGCTGACAGCGACAGTGCGGAATTTCGCGTCATTAAACAAAAATGTCAAAGCCCCGCTGGTCTTGGCCTCGGCAAGCGTCTTGCAGTTGTAGGCCGGAGTAGCCATTATCGTCTGCGCACCCCAGACTTTTTCTGCTAACGGCAGGTTATGCGCCGCGAAGATATTATTTCCGCCAGTAGAGTAGACTTCCGGCGAGAACCACGGGACCTTCAGCCAGCAGGCCAGTGCGCCAGCTTCCTGGTTAAAGAACCCCGCCCCCGCAGCTAGGGTAATTTTATCAACAGAGCGTTGTTTTAACGGCTCGGCAAAGCTATTGGGATAACCGATATTGGCATCGAGCATCACTTGATCTAGCCAGACTTGGCCTGTCGCCAGGAAGCGAATAGTGCCCAAGTTATCCCTCGGAATCGTCACTGTATAGTATCGACTGTATTCCGGACCCAGCACTTGCGCAGCCAGCAGGAGCTGCTCTTCACCAGCACAAGCCAAACCGACCGCCAGACTACCCTCGCCTTTGGCAGAAAACGATATCGTGTTAGTGACATTCTGCTGCAGAGACACAGGAATAGCTGCCATCCCGCCGCCGCTAAATTCCAGAGCGCCGCCATTGTCAATGCCGCCGAGATTGTGTCGGCGGACGTTATCATCAAGTATCCATTCCGAGAGGTCAGCAGAACTGAAGTCGCCATTGGGGACCAGATTGTAAGTCCGCCGTTCCAGCAAGAAGGCCTGCCCGAATTTCCCTGGGCGAAGCCGGATATCACCGAAATACTTCACCCCTGCGGGCGGATTCTTCAAGTCATCGCAATTCAGATACAGGCGCAAAGCCTGCTGATAGTCAGCAGCCCTGACGATAATAGCCAGGCTGCAGCAGAAGAACAAAATTTTCCAATAAGTCCGCGCCATAAATCCTCCCAATAATGATTTCAGTCAGAGTCATTCGTCATTTATGACGACTAGCGAATAATCAGCCGGCCAAAGCGATCTGGCTGGCCAAAATTGCCAAAGGTCGGGCTCCAACAAGAATAAATACTAGGGACTACAGTGCGCTTAACCCGACAGATATTAAAACCCCAAATGCAGCCCCGCAAATCCTGCTTGGTCGTGAGGGAAGACAGCGGCAAGCGGATTTCCAGTGACCAGAAATCTTTGCCGCGATAGGTCTTCGCTTCAGCCTGTGGCTCCCAGTTCGGATGCGCCATCGCTCCTAGAGTATTGACAATCAGCTGGCGGTAGCTGCTGCCCTTCGCTTCGGGATCAAAAAAGATATCGACGCAATTCTCATCCCATACTGGGCTGCCATCTTCTTGCAAGGAATCAATACTCTTAGCGAAGTCCTTATCTGGGCAGTGGACACCAATATACAGATATTCTTCATCGACTGCGATCTTGGCCAGGGCGGCCTCCTCTACCACTGCAGCCGAGTCTTTTTCCCGGTTGATCAAGAACTCCGGCAAGTGGCCCCAGAATTCCACCTCCAGCTGGCCGTCGAGCAACGGAGGCTGCTTGACTCGCTGAGCAGAGCCGGTTTGCCGTTCTTGAGCTGACAAAAAATACTGGTACACCTTGCTGTCAAAAGGAAGGTGTGATTTGCTGGCCAAATTTTTGATCGCTGCCGGCGTCACATTATTCGGCGAGCCTGACATACCTTCCAGCTGCTTATACCACTGCTGGCAGAGTTGCAACGCCTTAGCCACGTCTTTGCCGGCGGGGTTGCTGTTGCCGATGATTTTTTTGGACAGTTGATACAACTCCAAGGTCGTCTGACAATACTCCAAATTCTGCACCAGCAGATTAATTCTGGCCTTCTGCCCAGGATCAGCAGTGCGCTCGCGCGCTTGTCGCAATGGCTCCAGCCATTGTTCTGGCAATTTCGGATAGACCGTCTCGAGTATTCCAGGGAAACGCTTAATGGCACCCACAGCCCGATTGTACTCATAACCGCCATTGGCATATTTGCTCAGCCGGTTTTCGACCTCGGCAAAATACTCCCGCACGACTTGAGACGCCGCCGGGCCGTAGCAACCCTGCAATGCCTGCTCGTAGAGCGCATCGCAATCCGCGTCGGGGTCCCAGCTCATCTTCGCGTACAAATAGTTATTCAGGCCTGTGGAGGCAAAACAAGAACTGTTGCACATATCGAAACCCACGACCTTGGCTTGGCGCAAATTCTCATAGAGGTATTTGATACCTCGTTGATTGAAAGCCGGCAAAGACAGACTGCCGAAGCCCTCCGGAGTACCATAAAAATACAACTCATTGACTTTCTTGCTCCAGGGCAACAGCTCTTGCCGCAAATGCTCCTCACGGGCAGTCTTGACATAGTAACTCAGGCCGACACCGTTGTGCACATTCATTATTTTAACATTCGGATGCACTTCCAAACCAGGTGAGGGTGGTTCAGAATAAAAACTATAGGCGTAAAAGCCAAACAGCTGTTCCGGGTTTACCTTGCAGACCCGTTCAGCAATGGCATTGCAATAAGTGACATAGCGGTCAGTCATAATACGACTGCCATCGGCCCGCAAACCGTTGTCCAAAGCAGTACAATTAGCACATTCGCAATGATTGCCGCCATCATTAGGCGACAGCGAGAACATTACCCCGGGATTCTTCTTGCCGTACTCGATAATCGTCTCGGCAAACTTATCCAGCGCTTGTGGATTGGTAGTACACATCTGCAGGCCGTGACCCTGCGATTCAGCCGCTAGTCGGCGGCCATTGACTACAGCGAACCATTCCGGATGCTCAGCAAAGTAATCCTGGGCGCTGAAATAACTTTTCCAACTATGTGAGCCGGACCAGATCCTGCTGAAGCCGTTGCCATTTCTCCGCAGCCAGCACAACACTTCCTGCAGTTGTTCCTTAGACATAACATCGTGTTTGGCGACGTAATGCAATCGACGATGAATCATCTTTGGGGCGCCCCGGTAATCTAAAGCCGGTATAACCAGCTTGGCGGTCTTCGGGACATATTCGCCCAAGTCGCCAGGAAAAAACCAGCTGATGCCGAGATGCTGCTGCAAAAAATTCGCCACCCCGTACCAGGTGCCGGTGCGGGGTGCGCTACGCCAGTGGTTGCTGTAGGGGTCGCCTTGGGTATCATTGCCGGAAATATATAGATTCTGCCCAGCAGTGCGAATTGCGTACCCTTCAGGAGTCTCAATCTGCTCAGCGCCGATAAAAATGGCTGGCTTATCCCCCGGCTCCGCGACGATGCTCAACTCAACGTCAGTTGCCCGATAAAGGTACTTCTGCAGTTCTCGCGCTGCCAGCACAGTTGTCCGCAGCGCGTCTTTAGCCACAACAATGCAGTAGGGACTTTGCCCATTGTCCACCAATGTCAGGTCAGCAAATACTCTAGGACTAAGCAAAAAAAGCAAACTCAAACAAGGGATGATGGCCTTCAGCATAATTCTGTTTCTCCAGGGTTGCAATTAAAATTACATTCAACAATATTGGTACTAGACAAAAACAAAATTTTCACTATCAGAACGCGCAAATTATCACGAGCCACTTATTCGGTTATAATATAGTTATAGAAATTTCTAATGCAACACCCGATATATTATACCGACAAAGCCTTTGTTATCACCTCCACAGCGCTGGGCTGACAATCCTTCCAATCGCCAAATGACATCTCATTCTCGTGCAATGTATATCCTTGCGAGAATTAGTGAAATCGTATAATATGAATTGAATTCTCGGTTTTTTAGGTATATTTTATAAACAAATAACTAACCGGGCAGTTACCAGTACAACAAAGACAGAAAGGAAATGCCCGGCAAAAATTGCGGGCCTGTTCTTGCAGTGGCCAATTTACTGGACTATCGTTCACAACCTAGACGCCCCAATGGACAGTATGGATATTCTACCAACACCTCACAACTCACAACTATGTTAAACGTGGTCTAGATAGCTTATTAGGAGGGCAAGATGCGTATCGTTACATTTCTGTGTTTATTTCTGGCTATCATCCGACCGTTGCTGGCAGCTGATGGCTTCAGTTTGACTGCCGGAAAGTTCACGGCCGTGCTGTCTCCTATCGGCGGAAAGCTCCTCGCATTGGAGTACGACGGGGTGAGCTACACCCAGCCGCAGGGAAATGCTGGCTCCTTCTACGACCGGCTCTATTTTTCGGAAGACCAACAGGAGACAATGGAAGACTTCGGTCAACTGCGTTATGAAGTGGAACAATGGCGCAACGATGCCAAAGGCGCTGAAGTTACCTTTACTGTCTGCGGCATCTCCAGGCTGAATTACATCCGGCTGCACAAAACTTACCAATTCCCCGTCAAAGGCGGCAGCCTTAAAGTTATTTATACCCTGACCAACCTGAGCCAGCAAGCGCGTAGCGTCGGCCTGACGACTCGCAATTATTTCCACCGGATGGATGAAGTAGGTATGCTCAATGTCTTTTTTCAGCCACGTGAGGAAGGCATCTACGAAATCTCCCACCCCGGTACGGCTGCCCGGGAAGAATGGGGCCTGAAGCCGACTTACTCCTGGCTGGCTTTTGCCGGCAAAGACGGCAAAGGCGCGCTGATCACCCTGCCGCCGCAGCGCCTCTCGGCATTCCTGCAATGGTTTGGCAAAGACTCCTTTACCCAAGAATGGTTCTTACGGGAAGATACAATCGCAGCAGGAGAGAGCTACAGCTATACGGTGGAGATGAATTTTGCTGATGATATCCCGGCGTTGGTCAAAACCGCCTCTCAGCCGGAATGGCAAATCCGCGAGCAAGTCGGCAAGCCCGCCCTATACCCGCTGATTTATAGCCGCACTTTGCCTGCTGGTAAAAGTGTGACCGCCAAAGACGCCCCGAGCACTCAGGCGACTGATTTTGTCGATGTCACGGTCAAACGCCAATGCCATCCATCAGTTCGCGGAGTGCGTTTCCCGGCTGGGACAGACCCCGAGCTGCTCGTGGTCCAGGAACTGGCCAATGGCCAGCCGATGTCCGACCGTCAAGTTCCATTCCAGGCCCGCAAGCTCGATACTGGCGAGATACAGGTCTTAGTCCAAGTCCCCGGCTTCAACCCCGAAGGCGTAATATACTCGAAATTCCAAGACGGCTATGCGCTCGACAGCCGGCGCAAAGACAGTGTCCTCGCTTATATGGACTTCTCGTTCCGGGTGGTGCTGGGCAGCAAAAGCCCAGTCAACTACGACCCGACAATATTCGCAGGCGGAGCGCAGCTGCTCTATAACGGCGATTTCGAACGCAAATCGCCCAGCGCGGTTTTCCCGGATGGCTTTTTTCGCCAACAAGCCTACGCCCAAAAAAATCCGGCCTTTTTCTGGGAATCCGGCGGCGGCCGCGATGATTCGCGTTGCTTACGCATTGAAATGAGCGACAGCAAGGCCCGCTCGACTTTCGATTTCGAGTTTATTCCCGAACCCGGTCGCAGCTATACCGTCAGTGTCTGGGCAATGGTTGATAATCCAGCGCGGGAGACGACCAATATCTCGCTGTCTTTCCAGGATGCCAGCGGCAAAGATATCAGAAGCCGCAGAATCCGCGTGAAAATTTCCCGCGACAGTTATCCCTGGACGGAATTTACCTGCACCTTCATCCCGCCTGCAGATGCGGCCAGCGCCAGCTTGTACTTCCGCACCTATCAACCACGGCAAATTATGCTGCTGGACAATGTCTCGATCGTCCCCGAAGATATCCCCGCAAAACCCGTCCCGCGCCTGGAATTTCTGCGTCGGCAACTGCTACTCGGTTTCTACAAGTCTCTTGAACTGCTGGAGAACATATCGTCAGAGACGGTCACAGAGCACGAAAAATGGTTCAGCCCCAGTGCTGAGACACTGCCAGAGCTGCTCTATCTCAGCGCCATCAACAGTTCTACTGAAGACACCACCCGTCGCACCATCGTGGAACTCTGCCAGCGGATGGACTTGACTTACAACTATATCCCATTGTTGCGTAAAATAAACAATATCCCGGGCAGCGCTATCTTTGGAGTTAATAGTCCCGACATCGCGCCCGAGCTGGAAGAATACGTGCTGGAACGACTGCGCTGCCTGCCCAGCGTCCCCAAGTTGGTGCTAGTACAGGGAATTAATTTCAGCGACCAAGTCCAGCCCGAATTTGTGGAAATCTTACAAAAAATGCAGGCTACTGGCACGGCCATACTGTTTCTGGACTGCAGCGACATCCCGGAAATACTAACCGGCGAACCGATACCTCTGCCCGCCAATATCATAGCTGTCCCCGAAATGGCTTCCGTCTCTCGAAAGGCCTTGCATAACTTCCTGGAATTCCGCGAGCAAGCTGGTGCCGCAGTTGCTATTATCAAGCAAAAATCTCTGCGCAGTAACCCTGCAGTTCCTCCGGAAATGAGCAGAGTCACCTATTTTTCTTACTACGGGCGTGATTTTCCTTGCTGGGAATACACCTACCTGACCATCTGCCGGACACTGCGACAACTGGCCAAGCTGTCGCCCAAAGCCAACGTCAGGCAAATTCTGGCAACCGAGCGGGCACTGCAATTCAAAATCACTGCCAAGGCGGCCGCTGAGACCACGCTACTGCTTGATTTTCGTGGCCTCAAGCGCGAGAAAGACGGCATTCTCAGCCAGGCCAACCACCTGAGCGTCGGCGAAAACACCCTGAATATCGCCCTGCCGGCCTTGCCCGGCGGCACTCATATCGTGCATTACCACCTCCTCGATGCTGACAGCAAAATCCTGGATGCGGGTGCATATCGCTTCGACACCCCGGAGACGTGCCTAATCGCGCCAGTCGAATTCGCGAATCCAGATCGGGTCTTCGACCGCGACAAGCCAATCAACTTCACGGTGACACTTTCACCTGCACCAGAAGGCGCCACCCTGGAATGCATTTTCGAAGATATGGATTTCCGAGAGACTGCCCGAGTCAGCCAAACCGCCAAAACAATGACCGCCTTTTCTGTCACTCTGCCCGGACCCTTTACCACCTTGTGCCGCATCGCATTGCTAGTCAAAAAAGATGGTCAACTGCTGGCTCGCCGTTGGGAAGAAATCTCGCTGCCCAAGCCGCCACTCGACGTCAGCGACGTCTTCGGCTATATGTGGATTGCTCGCCCAGAGATGAACGAAGTCCTGCGCGACCTCGGCTTCGATATGATTTCCAGCGGCTTCCGCCAAAATAACCTCCAGAACGGCCTGTTCCGTAATCTGCGCAATCTCGATCTTACGCCTGGACCGATCGGCAGCGGCGGTGCCTTCGGCCGATCAGCAGTGGACTACGAAGGCGACCCGGTCACCGACCCGGTCCGCGTACCCTGCTTCTCTGACCCGGAACTGCAACAGAAAGCCCAGGCGATTATCCTCAAGACAGCGCAAGAACAGAATTACCGCTACTACGATATCAAATACCATTACCTGCAAGATGAGGCGGCTCTCGGACAATCCGTCTGCTATTCTCCACATTGCCTGAACGCCTTCCGTGAACACCTGCAAAAAACCTACCCTTCGCTGGAGGCACTGAATTCAGAATGGGGTTGCCAATTCGCGAACTGGGAGGCCATCGTACCAGTACAATTTAAGGAGCTGCCTGACCAGAATCGCCTGGGCCGCTGGCTGGACCACAAGATGTTTATGTCCCAGACATTCGCTAATGGCTGGGCCGGCAGCATAATCGCGGCGTTAAAGCAAGCCACGCCAGGCAGCAGGGCTGGGCTCTCTGGCACCCAGAATCCAGGCTATGCGTATAACTGGGTGCAAATGATGCAGCACTTCGAATTTCTGGCCTACTATGGCGGCATCCAACGGACACTGGTGCACAGTTTCGCACTGCCAAGCTGCAAAAGCGGACAATGGGGCGGCGGCTATACACACCCGCAGATCCGTTATGAGCAATACAATCACACACCCCTTTGGGACAATCTCTTCAAGGGCGCAGGGCTGATTCCCAACTGGCACGGCAGCGCTATGCTCGGTGACCTGACCCCTAGCGATAACTTGCGTTGCTATTCTGAGACCCTGAAAGAAATCAAGCGTGGCGCCGGCAAGCTAGTCCTTTCCGCCCAAGAACGCCCAGAAGTCGCCATTTTGTATTCACACCCATCATTTTTTACCTCAATTGGCACGATTGGCAGAAATGAATGGCTGCAGACTCAGAATAGCTGGAACGCACTCCTCAGCGACCTGAAAATCGGCTTCCGTTTTCTCGCCTACACGGAACTGGCTGAAAACGGCATTCCCGATAACTACAAGGTCCTGATATTGCCAGCAGTGTTGTCGCTATCGCCACAGGAAAACGCCAACCTGCTGCGTTTTGTGGAGCGTGGTGGCACGCTCCTGGCTGACTTCGCGCCAGGGCGCTTCAACGAGCACGGCAGCCGGCTCGATGACCCGACCCTCAGTAAACTCTTCCCGCCCTGCACAGCAGCAATTGAACCAGCAGGGCAAGAATTGACCATCAAGGGCGTCAGCGGGAAATTCCGCTTGGCTGAAGTCGAAGTGCCAGCCTTTGCCGAAAAGAAGATCGGTCAAGGTCGAGCCATCCTGGCCAATCTGATGCTCGGCGGTTATCAAAGCATCAATCTCGGCGGCGGCGGCGAGACGTCCCAAGTAGCCTCCGGAGTAGAGAAATTCTGCCAGGATGTGCGCGCAATCTTCGCCGCTTACCTGCTTGAAAGCGGCGTCAAGCCGCTCTGCCAGGTCACCAGCACAGCAGGAGAGCTCTATCCTTGCCTGACTATCCTGCGTCAAGACGGCCAGAATCACGTCTTCGGGCTACTACAGACTAACTACCAGGGAACGGCATTCGACTTTGCGAAATTCAGCGAAGTCAAGGTCGAACTTCCTTGCAGTGGCTATATCTATTCTGTCCGCGAGGGAAAATACATCGGCCACGGCAACACCTTCACCTGCAAAGTCGTAGACGGCTGGAGCCAACTCTACAGCATTATGCCCAGCCAGCCCAGCGAACTGCAGCTGCAGCTGCCTGCCGTGCTCAAACGAGGAGACATTCTGACGGGACAATACTTACTCAAAGACGGCAGTGGGCCGCTAGTGTTCCATCTGGAATTGCTGGACCCCGAGCAAAAGCCGGTGCGACTCTTTAGCCGCAATATGCGCAGGCAGGAAAACTCTGGTGACTTCGCCGGCCAAATTGCCTTGAACGCCCAACCCGGGACCTGGACCGTCCAATTGACCAATGTCAATACTGGTTTGAAAGCAGAAAAGACCTTCAGCGTGGAATAGTCCAAAAGGTGTTTTGTGAGCAAAACCTCGGGGGGGGGCGGGAGCAGAAGAATCTCGGCCCGCCTTGAGCTTGCTAATCCCAACTACAACTGGCACTTTGCCCGATCCCGACTCGAAAGTAATAACTCGCCTCTGCACAAGTAACTTCGCCGTTCAAACTGTCTTGCACTAGAAAATTTCTCCTGCCGGCAGAACTATTTTTCGATCTTTATTCGCAATTATTCCGTATAGAATTAAATTAATATTTTCGCCACAAAGTGTAATGCTCTGCCGCAAATTATAGCCATTTCTTTTATCAGGAAACACAGATGAACCCATTGGCAAGCGAATTAAACGAAAAAATAGCCCAAGGCAATCCCCATCTAATGGCGATGCTGTCGTCCTTGGGCAAACGGATATATTTCCCCAGTAAGGGCATCCTGAGCCAATCAGCAGAAGCCAAACAGCTCGCCAACAAGTATAATGCCAGCATTGGCACTGCGATGGAAAATGGCAAGGCGATGGCTCTTAAAAGCGTAATGGGAAGCCTTCCTGGCTGGAATCCGAGTGACGCTCTCCTGTATGCG